>JAGQPO010000705.1 GCA_020426665.1 Planctomycetales bacterium | reverse complement strand
GATGGTCGGTCACTTTGCTCCAGGTTTCCCCACGATCCTTTGATTCAGAGACCATGATTTTGTTCGGGGGCGGTCCATTGTCTCTCATGAAAGCGACGATCGTTCCATCGTTGCGTCGCGCAAAACTGGGTTGGATGTTCCCGCCACCGACGATCGGCTCACTGAAGGACCAAGTCCTACCCAAGTCATCGGTGATTCCGACAAGCGAAAACGAGAATCCGTCTGAATAAAGTCCGACCAGCATGCGACCGTCATCCAGGATCATTGGATGGGCGCGAGTGAACCAACCGATGCGACGCGTCAATTTATCGCCGGCCTGATGATCCAGATGCGCCATCCATTGCTCGATTAACGGGCTTTGCTCGATGCCTTCGACGTATTCCGCCGCTTTCTGTTTTACCTGCTGCGGAAAGTCGCCAGAGTGTTTGACATGCAGCACTTCCATCATTTCCCACTTCGGTGGGCCGGGCATCATGTAGTTGGTCGATGTCTTGTACTTCATCAATGCCGATTCCCAGAGATTGGCTTGGATCGTCGGCCACAGCAACCAAAGTGTTTGATGTTGGTCGATGATCATGCAGCAATTCGTATCAGGGAATCCAGGCGTGTCGGCCATCGGAAACGGATCGGACCACTTGCCGGTTACTTTGGAGCGACGAGCGCCCAAAATTTCAACATCATCCGACTTGCGTTCCCCGGAACCGTGGAACCAGCAAACAAGCAGATCGCCGTTGGGGCACTCGACGATACATGAACCGTGGTTGTGCAAACTTTCGAGCGGGAAAATCAGTTCTCCATCCATGACGCCCTGGGCGCGCACCGATACGAACGGCGGCACCACCAATGCCAACGTAAATAGCAGACTCAAATATCGCATCAACACATCTTGCAAAAAGGGGAAAGGGGTCGTTTTCGCATTTATGGCTTGGCGTTCGGCTGATCGAAGGCACCTGAACTGCGAAGTGCGGTGACATGGCTGTCGAACCAAATGGGTTTCAATTGTTCAATCATTTCGGTTCGACGGTGTGCCAGACCTTGCAATTCGATGTAGGTATGATCGATCCCTTGGTCGACCAAGTGGTTGTGCCAATCGCGAACCGTCGGCAAGTGACCTCCGTCTTTCGTCCCACATGCGATTTGAATTCGAAGGTGCTTTTTGATTCGCGACCGATTTGATTCGGTAACCGCATAGACGTCGTCCTTTTCCCATTTATCACGGTTCGGCCCCAGTAAGTGCTTTTCTCGTTCCTGGTCAGTCAATTGATCGAACAGGTCCAACAACCGTGGAACATTTCCTGCCTGGCAAAACAGCGAGCAAAACATTTCAGGATACTTGACCGCCAGTCGCGTTGCGCCGCGTCCGCCCATGGAAAATCCTTCGATGCATCGCGCGTCGCCTGATTGAATCGTGCGATACGTTGCATCGATGTGCGGAATCAATTCAGTGATCACGATGGATTCGATGGGAAAGTTCCCATCATAGCTGTCTTTGTAAAACGTGCTGTGTCCTCCGTTGGCCAAGACCATGATCAAGGGAGGGATCTGTCCTGAAGTGATCTGTTCGTTCACTAGCTCGATGACATTCAGCGAAGTCAACTCGTTCCCGCCATTGCCGTGCAGGTTGTAGATGACTGGAAAACGCATCGTTGGATGTGATTCATATTGCGGCGGCAAATAGATCACGTAGCCAATCTTTTGATCAGCCAACCGACTTGAAAATGTATTGTGGGTCGCGCCCGGCGTCAGCGGTAAATGCTTTTCGGTCGGCGGATTGACCCACGAAATCGACGGCCCGTCCTTGGGCTTGTTGGTGCCGGAGACCTGCGGTGTGGTCTGTGCGATCGCATGATTCTCTGTATCCCAAGCCGAGGTGGCGACCGCGAATAAAACCAGGACGCAACGGTACAATAAAGTCTTTGTAATCATTAAATACATCATCTGTCGGTGTGTGGCGGCAATCGTGGTGGATTGACGTGTTTTTAAATGAATTCGACGGCGGGGGTTAGCCACGGATTCCTCCGCGAAAAAAGCGGCTAGTTCCAATGCGGCTGATCTAAAGTTGCGCCGTCCAACTATACTGCATCCATCCTTCCAACTGACCAACCATTGTGCCACCCCGTCGGGGGCGAGGCCCGATCCCATCCTTCAACGAAATCCTATGCGACTTTCTCGCTGGGCCTTGTGTGCCCTGATTTTTCAGACCGTTTCCTGGATAACCGGCGTCACATCAATTGGTCAACAACCGGCCGCGTCGTCCGAGACCCGTGCTCGAGGCGTGGTTTATGACGACCAAAATCAGAACGGGATTCGCGATCCAGGCGAGTCTGGTATCGAAGGCATTCGGGTCAGCAACGGCGACCAAATCGTGACCACCGATTCATCGGGACGTTACGAAATTGAAGTCGACGACGACACGATCGTCTTTGTGATCAAACCTCGTAACTGGGCGACTCCGATCGACTCGCAGAATCTGCCCAAATTCTATTACATCCACAAACCCGCCGGTTCTCCCAGTGAATTCAAATACGCCGGAATGAAACCAACGGGGCCGTTACCAAGTTCCATCGATTTTCCCCTTCACCGCCAAACCGAGCCCGACAAGTTTCGGGCATTAATGTTCGGCGATCCACAACCGAGAAACGTTACTGAAGTGGAGTACATGACGCACGATGTGATCGAGCAAATTGTTGCCGATCAAGCTCACGGCGCTGCGTTTGGTGTCACGCTCGGGGACATTGTCTTTGATGATTTGGACGTCATGGAACCTCACAACCAAGCCGTCGCGCTGATCGGGATTCCCTGGTACAACGTGATCGGCAATCATGACATGAATTACGATGCCGCTGATGACCGCCACAGCGACGAAACGTTCGAGCGTCATTACGGCCCGGCGTATTACTCGTTTGATTACGGCCCGACACATTTCATCGTTTTGGACGATGTCACGTGGGTCGGCGCACAGAATGGTCAACGCGCCCATTACCACGGCGGGCTGGGTAAACGCCAAATGAGATTCGTCCGAAACGATTTAGCGGCCACCCCAAAAGACCAACTCGTCGTTTTGATGATGCACATTCCGCTGACCGATGTTACCGATCGCCATGAGTTGTACGAGTTGATCCAGCAACGACCGGCAACGGTTTCGATTTCCGCACATGCCCATTACATGGAACATCGTTTCATCGGCGAAGAAGACGGCTGGAAGGGGAAAGAGCGACATCATCACATCGTCAATGTGACGGTCTGCGGTAGTTGGTGGAATGGTCGTAAGGACGAGCGTGGGATTCCTCACGCGACCATGAGTGACGGTGGGCCGAACGGATACTCGATCATGGAATTTGACGGTGCGACGTATTCACTCACGTTCCGACCGGCCAGTCGCCCTGCGGACCATCAAATGTTGATCCATGCGCCAGAATCAGTCTCGGTCGAACAGTTGACCACGACGGTTGTTTTGGCAAATGTCTTCGCGGCCTCCGGACGAGCGAGTTGCGAAATGCGAGTCGGTGAAGACGGCCAGTGGTCAACGATGGAGCGGATCACGATCAACGATCCAGCATTTGTAGCCGAAAAAGAGCGAGAACAAAAAAACGAAAATCGAGACTGGACCGACCTTCCCAAGCCTCACCCGACACCGCACATGTGGCGCGGGATGTTACCCGTTGGATTGAAACCGGGCACCCATCTGATTGAAGTCAGGATCGCCGAACCCGGTCGAGACGCGATCATCAATCGTCGAGCGATCCGAATCGAAAACGAATCAAACTGAATGCTTGCTCAATGCATCAGTCCTCGCGTTTGTCGCATTCGATGAACGCGTATGCATTGTGATTATGAATTGATTCGTAGTTTTCGCTACTGCATTGGTACCAAACGATTCGATCGTCATTGTTCAATGCGACGGCCAGGTCGCGAACAATGTCTTCGACGAATTTCGGGTTTTCGTAAGCCCGTTCGGTGACCCATTTTT
>JAGQPO010000704.1 GCA_020426665.1 Planctomycetales bacterium | reverse complement strand
CGCACGGAGCGACCGCAGTCGAGAGAATTCGTGTCTACCATGATCGCTTGTTTCAATTCGATCGACATCTGGACCGTTGGGAAAGAACGCTCGCAGAGCTTGGCGTCGCCGGAATTTTTGGTCGACAGGAAACGAGACGCCAGATCGACGAATTGTTTCGCCAAAATCAATTTTGGGTCCAATCGCACCAGCAGATCGGCGTGCTCATGCTTGCTTCGCCGGGCATTGGAAACCGACCCAGTTTTGTGATTGATCTTTACCCGATCGACGCAAATTTGGTTTCACAGCGAATCCACAATGGAAGCCCGGTCGTGATCACTTCCGTGCAACAACCGCCCAGTGAAAGCTGGTCCAGAAACATCAAAGTTCGCTGCCGCTTGCACTACTATCTGGCGGACCGCATCGCCCGAGACGTCGCCCCGGACGCAATCGGTGTTCTGATCGACTCCGATGGGACAGTGACGGAGTCGGGGATTGCGAACGTCTTGATCGTCGAGCAAGAAACCATTGTTTCACCGCCGCGAGACCAGATTCTCGATGGCGTTTCTCTGCAAGTTACCCGAGACATCGCGGCGAATCTTCAAATACCATGGCGCGAAGAGCGAATCACGACACAGCGACTTCGTTCCGCCGACGAAGTGATACTGACCGGCACGAGCTGTGGAATTTGGTTCGCAAATTCAATCGATCAGCGAGCGACCCGGGTCGCAGGACCGATTTATCGACAGCTTCGACAAGGGTTTGACACACTCATCAACGAACTCACTTAGGTTCGGCTAGCGATTTAAAGGCTTCCGCAAACCGCCGACCGAGATCGATGTAGCCTTTGGAATCATAGTGCCAGGGGTCGGAATACGCATAGTCGTCGGTGCTGGTGACGATCGCCGCGGATGAATCTTGGTCCACGAAGTCTTGCTGAGCGGTGCGAACGCGTTCGCCGTGCTTCCAAACCTTGCCAGACGGATGGTTCCCGCTGTCTGAGATACGTCCGATCACAACCGGTACGTCGTCGACGTGCATCGTTGCCCGGATCAGGTCCATTAACCGTTTCAGGTTTGCCTGGTAGTTTTCGGCGGTCTGCAAGTCGCTTGCCGCATCACTTTCGCCTTGCATCCACGCGATTCCCTTGGGGATCAATTGGTCCGCGACACCGTCATCGTCGATGTCTTGGTCGGCCATCGCGCGGCGCATCGTGGCCAGGAAGTGATCGTATTGGTTGACACCCCGAAATTCGCCATCGGTGGCTTGAAAATCAGGATCCCAGCAGCCCCACGGTCCTGCCGCACCAATCGCGATCGAAGATCCATTGCGTGCATATTTGATGATCGCAATCTTTCGATTCGGGGACGCGGCGTGAAGTGCATGCGCCATACTGACTTCTAACCCGAAACGATCCGAATAGATATTTTTTCCGTCGTTAAACACAAAGCCCGTTCCGTGACCGGGGCGAAACACCGACCAAATTCCGTCTCCCGACGCGGCGGTCTGGTCAGTCATTGGTGCCGAATGAAAAATCATCACGCCGTCAAGTTGGCCCTGAAGTTCATCCGGCAACTCGGCGACGGTGCCAAATCCTTCCATGTTTGATTGACCGCCCAAGAAATACAAATCGTACTCGTCGGCGTTAGCCAGTGGCAACATTACCGAAACGGAGATCAGCACAACGAACTGGATCAATCGACTCATGAGTTTTCCTAGACCGGCAACGGGAGTGGTGCGTGGTGTGATGCCTCTTCAGCAATCGCAGCGGCGTATTCGTCGTCCACGGCAAAGCGGCCTCCGGCACCCCAGTACAACGAATAAGAAACCGGCACCAAGTACAAAACGACGATCGTAGCAAACAATTCGCCGAACGCGATACTGGTCGCCATCGGGATCAGAATCTGAGCCTGGATGGAAGTTTCCAACAGAATCGGAACCAACCCACCGATGGTCGTGATTGTGGTTAACAACACGGGCCGAAACCGGCGCACACCCGATTCGGTCAGAGCCTGACCGATCGGCATTCCGTTTCGGACCTTGGAGTTAATGAAATCGATCAAGACGATGGAGTCGTTCACAACGATTCCGGTCAGGGCGATGATCCCATAGAAACTGAACAACGTCAGCGGCAGCCCCAGAATGACATGCCCGACCACCGCACCGAGTGCGCCGAACGGGATGATCAACATGACAAGAATCGGTTGGACTGCGGATTTAAATTCGATCGCAAGCAGAACGAACATAGCAAACAGTGCAACGACAAATCCGCTGAACAAACTCCCAAAGGATTCGGCGCGACGTTCCTGTTGGCCTTCCCAACGCACGCGCAGGTCAGGGTACTTTGCGAGTAACGTCGGCAAAAATTCCGATTGAAGATCATTCACGATCTCTTCCGCGTTTCCCGTTTCTTCGTCCAGGTTGCTAGAAACGGTGATCGATCGCGCCTGATCGATCCGGTTGATTTCCGAATAGCTTCGGACGACATCGATTTCCGCCAACTCACTGATCGGGCGTTCGATACCGTCGGCAAGACGCACGCGGATTTCGTCAAAGTTTGAAAGTAAACGCCGATCGGGGCGGGGATAGGTCACCATGATTTTGACTTCATGACGACCGCGTTGGACCCGCATCACTTCCTCGCCATAGTAGGATGCGCGGACGGTTTCGGCCAAATCGGCGGTCCGCACACCCATCGCAAACGCTTCGGGTTTGATTCGAAAACGATACTCCCATTTACCGGGCACCGAGTCGTCTTTGATGTCGTAGACCCCCGGATACTCCGCAAGTTTCTCCTTGCATTTTTCAACGGCGTCTTCAAGTTGATCGAGCTTTTCCGACGGGCCCAGCAGTTTAAACTCAATCGGCGTACCACCAGGGCCGAAAGACCGTGTTCCCAATGTCAATTCTTCGGTGCCGACGATGTTACCGACGGCCTCGCGCCACTGGGCGACGATCGCTCGGCTGTGCACCCCGCGGCTTTCCGCGTTGACCAATTCGACCTCGACGCTGCCTTTGTGTCCGCCCCCGCCGGACGGCATCGGTGAACCACCAGGCCCTCCACCTTGCACGGCTGCACCGACAACCCGATAGGAATTCTTGGCGATGCTTTGCCCTTTTGCTTCATATCGATCGGCGATCTTCCAGAACGCGTCTTCGATTTTCTTGGTCGCCGCGATCGTCACACTTTCCGGTGTACCATCGGGAAACACAACGGTCGCATTTAAAGTGTTGCCGTCAACACGCGGGAAAAAACTGAATTTCAAATAGCCGGATCGATGCAGCCCCGCAGTCAGGATCAACGCACAAAAACAGAAAGCGATCGTGATCGATCGGTTGCGTAGGGTCCAATGCAATGTTGGTAAGTAGATCCGCTGGATGTATTTGTCCAACATCCACGTCGCAGCCAGATTCAACTTTTTTGCGACGAACAAGATCGGGCGAAAGACATACAACACAACGTTAAAGAATCGAAAAATAATGCTGTCTTCGTGTGCCAGGTGACAGGGCAGAATCGTCACGCATTCCAGCAACGAAACGACCAAAATCGCGATGATCGCGGCCGGCATCACGGCTGTAAATTTACCCATCGTTCCACTGACAAACAACAGTGGTGCGAATGCAACAACCGTGGTCAACACCGCGGTCGTCACCGATGGGATCACTTCGACGGTCCCGTCGACAGCGGCTTGGACATACGACTTTCCCATCTGGCGGTGCGCGAATACGTTTTCTCCGACGACGATCGCATCATCCACGACGATGCCGAGCGCCATGACAAACGCAAACATCGAAATCAGATTCAATGTTTGGCCGGTCAAGTACAAAAAGATTCCCGCTGCCAGGATCGAAAACGGGATGCCGAGTGCCACCCAAAAAGCCAGCTTTGGATCGAGAAACAAGATCAACAACGTAAAGACGATGATCAAACCCTGTGCACCGTTACTGAGTAGCAGATCCAAGCGGCTTCGGACTTCGACTGATTCGTCGCTCCATGTCATTAACTTGTAGCCGGGCGGCAGTTCGGCATTGTTGATGTAATCATTGACAGCGTCGATCATGACGAACAGGTCTTGAGACGTACTGCGTTCAACCGACAGCGCCAACGCGGGCTTCCCATTGATGACGTTGATCGCCGTCGCGTCGGCGAACTCGTCGCGAACCTGTCCCAAGTCGGCGACGGCTAACACCGCACCGCTGGATTCTGTGACCAGCGGCAATTCACCAAGTTCGTCACCGCGTGTACGGCGGTTGTTTCCACGCAGCAAGACCTCTTGCGATTGACTGCGGATCGACCCGGCCGGCAACTCGCGATTTTCGCGGCGAATGATCTCCGCGGCCTGTCGAAGGGTCAGGCCGTGTGCGCGGAGCGTATCCTCAGGAATTTCGATGTCGATCTGGTAATTACGTGCCGCTAAAAAGTCGACTTGCGAAACGGCCTCGATTGCCAGTAAGTCATTTCGGACTCGCTCGGCGACGCTGCGCAGATCCAACTCGGCTTGTGCGGACAGCGTTTCGTCTTTGTTCAAAATGACCGAGTCGGGCGCGATAATGCCCACGCGAATGGATGGTCGGCGATTGGTGACCAAAGAAATCGAAGGGTCTTCCGCTTCCAAGGGAAAACTGGGGATGCGATCCACCTCCGATCGTACCTCATCCAGGACGCGGTCCGGCGACCGACCACCCGGGATCAATTCCAGCATGACCGTGCAGGAGCCCTCCATCGCAATCGTGGTCACCTTTTTGATTCCCTCGATGGATCGAACCGCCTCTTCGACTTTCTGTCCGATTCCCTCTTCTGCCTCCTGGGGCGCGGCTCCAGGGTACGGCACCGTCACGGTGATACGGTCTAAATCGAATTCGGGAAACGACTCACGGTGCATCGCCCGCAGACAAAAGAACCCAACGACCATGATCGCGACCATGCACAAATTCAATGCGGCATGATTGTTGATCGCCGTCCGGACCATTGACTTCATCATTGTCCCTGCCCTCCACGAACCGGGGCGGCAGTTGGACGTCCGACCATTCCAGATCCAGTTTCCTTCGAACTCGCCAGCGGAGGACCGCCTCCCGATGGACGACTTCCCGGCGGGCCTCGGCTTCCCGGCGGGCCTCGTCGCGGTTCGGATTCGGCAACGTCGGCTGCATTGCGAACGGCCATGCCCTCGACGGGAGTTGCCATCGGCGACGTGACGACAAGGTCGCCGGCTTGTAGCCCTCCGGTTCGTTGGTAGGCAACAACGTGCTCGGAGGTCGAGTTTGCGATCGCAACTGATTTCTTGTGCAGCTTGCCGGCCTGGACGGTCCACACCGTGTTGCCTGGTTGGATCGCTTGTTGAGGAAGTCGAACCAGTGGGATCGGAGGCGTTGCGTGAATACGAACCTTGACAAACATCCCGGTCATCAAAGTTGGCGGACTCGTCTGCCGGCTATCGACCGTATTTTCGGCGCCGACGATCTCAGCGCCGCGGCTTGGCGTTTCTGTTTCATCATCGCCGGGAACGTTTTCAGTTGATTGAACCAGCGTCAACGAATCGGATTGCCGCATCGCTTCTAATTCCGCAGCCGTCGACACGCCCGTTGGGTCGTCGACGTTAACCCGACAGGGCACCATCCGAGTTTGATTGTCCAGCCCTGCGCCGTCATAGCGGTCGACAACACCCTTCCACGCGAATTGTTCGTCGCCAAGTGTGTAGATGACAGTCGCAGGCGTCTCCGGAAAATCATAACCGCCGGAAAATCCGCCGATCGATTCGCCGGACGAATCACTTTGCCACAACCAATGCATTTGATGCATGTAAAGTTTGCAAGTCACGTCAAGCCGCGATGTGTCTTGCAAGACGATCATCGGGCCGCCCGCTTGAACGTAACCGTCTTGTTCAACTTCTTCGCTAACAACGACGCCGTCGATCGGTGAAACGATTTCGGTCCGCTTTAAGTCTAGCTGGGCTTTTTCCAGATTTGCCTGCACGAGCGCTTTGGCGCTGTCCATCCGAATGCGACGCTGGGTCAACAAGTTCCTTTCGTCGATCAACGATTGCAGCGTGTTTTGTGTCGCCAGTTCAGCCTTTCTAGCGTTGTCGACTTCTGTGTCAGATGCCGCGCTGCGACTCATCAGGTCCTGGCTTCTTTTCAACTGACGGGAATCAATCACCAACTGCTTGCGGAAGGATTCGATCTGGTTGTCCGAAGACTGGATTTCGGCTTCCAATTCGGCGATCATCGCAGCGGCTTGTGAAAGTTCTTCCTGGAGGCGTCGGATTTCCAAAAGGTAATCATCGGGTTCAATGCGCAACAACAGTTCGCCCTTTTTGACCGTTCGACCACTGCGGCAAGTTTCGGATTTGAATTGGACCTTTCCAGAAACCTGGGCGGCGATCTCAATTTCTCGATAGGGTACGACGACTCCGTCGACATCAAACGTGATTCCACCTTGGTGGTCCGCAGCGGGCAGGGTTTCGACCAGCGGGGGAAGATCGGGAATTGGTTCCTGAGTAGGAACCTCGGGAGTTCCCATCCACAAGAATCCACCCACACCGGAGGCTACGATCGACAGGGAAATAATCGTTCGCACGAGGGCAGG
>JAGQPO010000703.1:326-5545 GCA_020426665.1 Planctomycetales bacterium | reverse complement strand
CTGAACGCGCCCCAGCACATGATTTCGCCGGGTTTCCATGTAAGACGCTGACGGAGTGCAGCGGCAAATTTGTCGATGTGTTCGGCGGGTACGTTAGATTCGATCAGCCGATCGCGATGACGACGAATCATTTCCAGCATGGTCGCGAAATTGTCCGCCAGGTAGGGAGTCCAATCTTCGTACGTGATTTCTTTGAAGCCTGCGGACTCGAGTGAGTTGATGTACTCGGTTGACGTCCCAAGTTGCGTGACGGCGTTGACATCGGTGAATGCGGCGGATTGCTCCGGCGTTGCGTTTTCGGCGAGCAAAATGTCCGAGAATGCAAACACACCACCGGGCCGAAGGACACGGTATGCTTCGTTGATAACCGGTTGCTTGTGTTCGGCGTGGCAAATGGATTCTTGGCTCCATGCCAAATCGAACTGTGACGTGAATTCCGTCGGCAATCGCTCGAACTCGCCCGTCAGGGTACGGATCTTTTCGCCGATCCCCAGTTCGAATGCTTTGGCTTGGTTGTCGCGGAGGTGATGATCGCAAAGGTCGACGCAAGTGACCTCCGCGCCCGTCGATTGTGCAATCAAGTGGGCCGAACCGCCGCGGCCGGCGCCTAGGTCGATCACTTTTTCAACCGGTCCATCGGCGAGTGATCGCAAGGCGATTTCGAGTAATCGCTTCGTTGACGCTCGTGTGGCGTCCTGCATTGTGGAGACGCCATCATAGATTCCGTAATGAATGTCGCATCCGCCGTCACCCATCACCCATCGATAGAATGACGCGCCGCTTGATTCCGAGTATTGGTTCAAGACCCGTTGATGTTGACTGAATTCGGATTGCATCAATTGGCTATTCAATGGGGATCAAAGTGAAAGGTGCCGACCGTGGAATGATCGACCAATACAATTTGGTCGCCGGTATAAAACGTTTTTATTCGCGACAATGTAACTTGAACCACCGGTTCATCGAATCGATACGGCGGGAGCGGCGGTGCGACCAGGGGACAGACATCAGGGACCATGTCTTCGCCTGGGAAGTGTGGCCATCGCATCATCAATTGGAACCAGCGATAGCGCAGGTAGCGGTTTGTGCATTCAACGTAATGCCACAGCGGCATTGCGACGGTTGGACCCGTGCCATTTGAGTCACATCGCCAACGGATGGCGGTGTTCGACGTTCGCAGTGGGTCGACGTCGGGGGAAGCTTCGTCCATCATCTGATAAAGTCGGTCGCGCTGGTCAGTCGATGTGATCAGCCCCCACACGCCCGATGCGGCGATGTCGCGATCCGATGCGACTCGGGGATCAAGGTCCTGATGTTGTCCAAGCAGCATGATGTGGGTGTGGATGTCAGTCAGCGCCGTATCGTATGGCGACATTTGACTGACCGACCAAGTCACCTCGCGTCCACTTGATGTGATCGCAGTGAAGCTGAACATCCTCATGTACGGACTGTCCCACCACGCCATCAGTAAGTCCGCGGCGTCAGCCAATTTGCCAAGCCGATTGGCCGATCCGGTCGTTTGAAATTCGGAAACAATTTTTAATCGCAGCCATCCGATCCAGGCAAAGGAAACCACCGCGCAGAATAGCAATGCGATGAAATGAGTCGGCGAGAAGACGTTCGCCAGACTGGAGTTCGGAATCAACAAACAAATCGTGAGATGATTGACCACGTATTCCCATTCGAGCAGACCGGTCAGAAGGAACACGATGCTGTGAAATCCGGCGAGAGAGATCAGCATCGTGATACAGACTTCCACGCGGGTCAGGGCGAATACGCAGCCGGCTTCAACGGCAAATGTGATTGCGCAAAACGGAACTCGGAACAGTCCTATCAATCGCGCTAATTTGATCACAGTTTCCGTCGACATGATTCGCGACCCCCACCCTCGCAAGTAGGCGTTAACGACAAGGCATTGGACGCGGTTTTGGGTGATCCATGAATACCAGTGATCGCCCAAGACTGCTTTGGCAAGAGCATTGTTCAGATACGTCGAAGCCTGGTATCCGAGTACCACTGCGAACGTCAACGATTCATATTGATCAGGTTCCAGCCCGACCGCGATCAGCAGTTGGCTGCATGCGACGCAGACCATCAAGACACACGCCGACCCGCGAATGAATTCGAACCCCAGTAAGTTCGAGTAACCAGGACCCAGCGGCCAACCGGAAATCGTATATTGCAAACAGCACGCCGATACCAAGGCCGGATAAATGAATATCGGATGGAAGTAGACGCCGGCCGAAAGCGCGATGACGATGATTCGGTCGGTGACAAAAAAACGACACAGATCAACGGCGCCGAATCGTCCGACGGCTCCCGTTGCCAAAACAAGCATCGTCGTTGTCACGAACACTTGCAACAGCGGCGCGTCATCCCAGCTACCCCAGGCCGTCGACAAAAGTAACGGCACGTGAATCAACCACGGAACCGGTTTGCGCAAGAACGTCATCAACGCACCGGCCGTGTCAAACCTTCGCGTGAGTCCGTTTGACCAGCAAAGTTGATAGATCAACAAGGACAGTAGTTTTCCTGCGAAAAACAGGATCACAAAGACGCCCAACCGGGGCAGTTCCAGGGCCATCCTTAGCCCTCGATGCGATGCGAGAGAATCAGACCAAGGTCGTGACAACGCTCGATCAGCTTTTCCGGTAATGGTCGTGGAAGGTAGGCTTCAACGAGGAACCGCAAGCCGTCGGGCGATGTCCAGACTCTCAGTCCATGTGAATTCCTGGTTAGCATTTGCCCGAACACCGGTTGCCCCTGTCCCCAATCCATCCCGATGCGACTGAGCGGGACAAGGTTTAACGGCAGGACACTCGAATCGGCGCCGTTCCATAATACGTCGTGGCCATGCGATTCTGCTGCCTTGATTGCGTGGAACGTTTTCGCGATTTCGTCGAATCCTTGGCGTGTTGCCATCGCACGCAACCGACTGGCCAATTCAGCATCGTCGCCATTGCCGACGGGAAGATGCACGTAGCATCCGGAGTTGCCGGTATAAGTTTTAGGGATTCCGGCCGTCCCGCGGGGATCGCACCAAAGAGCCACTTCGCTCAGGCCGAGCCAGTCGTTTCGAAGTGTTGTGCATAACGTTGCGGCCAAAGCAAGTCGAGCTTCTTTTAGCGACCCTGCACCGCTGCGTCGGCTGACGGAGTCAACGGAGACTGTAAAAATGCCGAGCGAAAATGATTCGGACAGGTCCCATTGGCCGAGCAGACTTTGTGGTTGCTGGTCACATTCGATGTACCCCGGCGGCAATGTTGCGGTCAGATCCGAGACGACTGTATCGAGCAGTCCACGATCGTGAAACACCGGCGGCGGTTTTGCATCGTGAATCGCAGCTGTCGCATGGCAGGTCATCAAAATCAATCCTGTGCCGTCGACTGCCATGTGAGAAGCAAACAGGCAAAGTACACTGAGTTGTGAGTCTCGCGATGTGGTCAAGCTGGCGTGGAACAGCGGCATCGGATCGGCGACATTGTGCCATCGATGATTGAAACACGCTTGCGGAGCAAACTGTGATGCGAGTTCGGCAGGCGTCATTGCTTCGATCGAAGATTGGATCAACGGCTCCCATGATTCCTTGGCATCCAAGTAGACGCCTGCGGTAGACGGTTGGATCGATAGGCCGACCGTCGTGGCACTTTCGCAAATTTTACCCGTCAGGTGTGGGAACGACTTCAGGCCGCGCCGGAAACCCGCCGTAAGGACTTGGGGATCGATTTGATACGGATACACCAACAGGAGCAGCATGCTGGTCGGAACCAAGTCGTCGGCAACCAGACGCACTGGTGGAAATGTTTCACCATCGGAAAGTGTGAGTTGCGTCGAGCCCTCGCGATGCATGAAACCGTTCTCCGAAATACTCTTTTCATCCTGGCCCTGCTATCCCTTGCCTGGTTGGTCCTTAGGAGTGCCTGCCTCCGTTTCACTTCACTAGAGTGTTTTCAGAAGTGACTTGGAACGTCGCCGGACAATCCGTGGCCGGTTTAGCCGACCACGGAGTGTTCGGCGACAAACGACGAGAATTTTGAAAGTGCTCTAGGGAAATTGAATCTAACCGATCGAGCCGTTCCACGCACCAATCGGTTCTGTACCCCAAAACTATTTCAACACTTCAATGATCGGTAACGGGTCTCCGCCGTTTTCGAAGAAATCGGTTTGTCCTGTTTTCTTTATCAACTTCACACCGTCATTGCCAACTTGAAATTGCCACGTTGCCCGATAGATGCAACCCGACGGGCAGTCGCCGGCACCCAGGGTGAATGTATATGTATTGTCTCGTACCGAGACGCCGCCTGACGGTTCGCCGAAAAGACGTGACGGCTCGACCTCCAAAACTCCAGCGACCTGTCGAAAACTCTCTGCGATGTGATTGATGTTTAAAAACCTGTTCACCTGCAGCCAAATCCACCGAGGGTCATCGCCACTTTGACGATAAGCGACTTTGCCCTCGAATCGTTCGAGAAGGTTGATAAATTCTGACGAGTCTTCCACATCGGATGGTACCTTCAATCCCAATATTCCAGAAACGACTTCGTTGAAATGTGTGGATGCCAACAGAGGATATTCGGTGCGAATTGCGGTTAAGTCGTTGTGAATCTTTCTCGCCAATTCGTACGGCGGCATGATCGAATCGGTTGAATACATCGCCATCAGAAGCGCGTCGTCACTGATCGGATCTTGTTGTTCGATCGCCAGTTGATTGATCACCTCCAACACGTCTCGCAATGTAAACAGTTCGTCGCCATTGGTGTCGCAAAAGTAGTCATCGACTTGGCTCGCCTGGCGAATTGTCTGGGCCGGATTTTCCATTCGGTTAATCAAGACCAACGCGTCGCGGGGCGTCAGATGTCCATCGCCGGTGACGTCGAAACGGTTGTACTGGTTCTGGGCGAAAACGATTGCGGGTTCTGCTGTTTCCGCCACGCCGAAGTCGGCCGCCAGAAGTCGCCTTGTCTCCAGTCTCTCAAGCGACCGCCGAACTCGTCGCGATTGTCGATGCGGTGTCATGGTTGGGGGACTCCAGAGGGAAGCGACGCTCATCCGCTGTGACTGACCTTTATTTCCGACGTTCCGTTGCTGGACCGCCTAACATACAAGATCCCATTGGATTCAAAATCGGACGACCAGATTCCGAAAAAAGCGTGGTGGGCGGGTCGATCGGCTGGAGATCTGTCCAGATTCAACGTTGGGGTAGCGGAAAAGCGTCAAGAGTT
>JAGQPO010000703.1:0-254 GCA_020426665.1 Planctomycetales bacterium | reverse complement strand
TACGAAGAACTTGGAGTTCGAGTACCGCCCATTGCTGAGGCATGGTGTGGACGCGTTTATTTTTTTTCCTTTCTTCGCTGCTGGATGATGGACTTGTACTCCCAGCGATTCTTCCAATCGTCCAGATACGTTTGGTAGTCGGCGCGCTGGACCCAATACATGGGTTGTGGGTGATCGGGATCGACGGCGCCTTCGGGATAGTCGCGACCGGCCTCGCTGGCGTCGGTTGATTCGATCCACGCTTGTAATTGTTT
>JAGQPO010000702.1 GCA_020426665.1 Planctomycetales bacterium | reverse complement strand
GGTGGCGTCAGCCACCGGAGTCGAATACAGCGAACAAGGGCTCGATCTCTACATCACCAACTCGAACGACTGCTTGCCGAACGGTTTTCCGTTGATTTGCAACGTGACGTGATGCGTCCCCGGATAAAGCTTGTAAGTCGTCGCATTGGCGTGCAGACGGTGACTCTTGCGAATTTTCACTTGCTGTCCCTTTCCGATGTCCATCTGTTTCAACTTGTGGACCTTCGGCGCATGTGTCCCGTTCGATTTCACAAAGTCAATCACATAGTCCACCATCAACGATTCATCGCGCTGAGCGGTGAGATTGAAAGACAATTCGATGGATTCACCCGGCGTGATGCGTGCCGCGGTTAGTGAAAAGTTCGAAACCTGAATTTGCGGATTGGGACGGTACCCGAGAAAACGCAAGGCGTTGACATTGCCTTTTTTGACGAGAGTTCGCAACGCATGTTTGCTGATCCAGCGTAACTCGCGTTCATCTTGAACGTCCAGTGATTTCCACCGGGTCAGCGTTTCAACAACCAGATCGGGATGTGACTTGGAGATGTCATTTAGATGATTGGCAACCGAACGGGTCACATAGCGTGTCGGATCGGCATGCAGTGTTTCCAGCAACGGCAGCGGTGTCGTCACGTCAATGGCAATGCGTTTCGACCAGGGCAGCATCGGGCGGGTGCCTTCGCTTACCAATCGTCGGATATGATAGTTCTTGTCGCCGGCCCATTTCGTCAGTTCGACTATTGTCGGTTCGGTATGTTGGTTGATGAACGCACGAATCGCGTCTTCCATTGAAAAACGTTGCGTCAACATTTTTAGCGTTCGCAATGATAACTTCAGGTGCTTTTTTCGCAGACCGTTTCGAACCACAAACTCGCCCAGAGGAGCGAAGATGAAGTCACCAAAATCGTCGTCCGTTTTGCGTGGATCCAGGGGCGGCGGCAGCGACTTCGTGATCTGTTTCGCGGCGGTCGGAAAGTCTGGTGAAAGGTGCCGTTCCAATTGTTCGGCGATGTGAACAATCCGAGCTTTCAATTCAAGTTGGTTCAGACGGCGCATGGTGCCGTTGACGAAGCCCGCCGCATCGAAATCACCATTGGTCGCTGAAAATCGCCCGGCAAGGTATTCGACACGGTCCCGGTTAAACAATTGGTCTTTTAGACTGAATTCGCCCACAGTTCTCTCCGGCGCGTACAGGAAACGTGAGGACTATAAACGCGTCTGGGCTAATAGGAAATGCTGAATGTTTTCATTCGGCGCATGCGGCTTACATCTATCGCTTTCCCGCGGGGATCAATCAAAAGATGCTGCACCCCGAAAATCGATCCTGATGTGTCCATTCTTCGGATAGGCCCTGAGCCTCGCTGTCGAGTTCGTCAACGGTCACGCGCAGTCCAGGAATCAATTCCTTGATCTTCTTGATTTGCTCTTCGGGTATTTCGACACCGGTCAGATTAAGGATTTTCAACTGGGGCAGCGAATAGAGCGGTGTCAGATCGGTGACCTGTGTCTTGCTGATGTCCAGGTGCCAGAGGTTTTTTAAACGCTCCATGCCATCCAAACTGCGAATCGGCGTACCGGATAAATATAAGTATTCGAGGTTTGTGCAGGACGCTAAAGCGGTGGCTTCGGTTACCTTTGTCCGGTTCGCATGGATTTCGGTCAGTGATTTTTGCGTCAGCGGTTTTAGATCGCTCACTTGAGTGTCGTCAAACGCGATTCGCTGGAGTGACTGGAGTGACGCGACCGGCGCGAGGTCGATCAATTCGGTGCTGCTGACATTCAAACTTTCAAGGACATTCAGCCGCTGGATCCCGCCTAGGTCAGAAAACGGATTATGACTTAGATCCAACGACTGCATCACGGAAACTCCCGTGCCGATCCAGTCCAGCGATCCGATCGACGCATTGCAAAGTGTCAATCGATTTAGATTCCCATCGAACAGGACAACGGGGTCATCTTTAATCACCGTATCTCGAATCGAAAGCATGCGTAGCTGCGGCAGCCGCGCAATCGGATCGACGTCGATTGCATCTAGTTTGTCGAGTGCCAAATCCCACAACAAACTCATCTTCCCGATCGGTGATAGATCGCTGACCGGCATGTTGGAAAGTTTCAAAGTTTGGCACTGGCTGAGATTTCCAAGAGCTTGGAGGTCGATCGAACCGACGCCGTCGATTTCGAGGTCGTTGATCTTGGTCAGTTTGCTGAGCGGATCAAGGTTGGTGATCGACTGACTGCCGCCGATTTTAAGGTACTCCATTTCCTCCATGTCCCGTAATGGTTCAATGCTGCCGACTTTGCACCCGACCAGTAGAAGGGTGCTAAGTTTGCGCAGATCTTTCAAAGGAGAAATGTCGCGGGTCTTGGTGTGGGAAAGTAGCAGAGTGCGAAGATCCGACATCTTGGCGAGAGGCCGCAGGTCGGAAACGTCCGTGCTGCCTAACGAGAGATAGGACAGCTTTGTAAGACCTTCCAGAGGTGCCAGATCACGGACCTTGGTTGCATCGAGTTCCAGGGTTTCCATTTCGGTAAGTCGTGCGAGTGGAGAAAGATCCTCGATCGGCGTTCCGCCTGCTCGCAAAGAATTCAGCCGTGTCGCCGAACGCAGCGGCGAAAGATCCGCGACCTTGCTGCCCGGGATGCTAAGGGTTCTCAGATTTCGTAACCCGGTCAGTCCATCGATGTTTTCTAACCGGCTAGACGAAATGCCAAGCGTTTCCAATCGGCGCATTCGGCTTAGCGCATCAATGTTTCGAACTTCAAAGTCGATGGAGACCAGCGATTTTAAATGGGTAAGGCCACGAATTTCATTCAGGGACGGCTCCTCGGATTGCGACATCAATATCGCCAAACTTTCCAAACGAGGAAAGTTAGCGATTGCTTGCATGTCCTTTTGTGACGCAAGGTCCAGGTTGACTTCTGTCACGTTGTAAAAAAAATCGACGCCGAGCGTTTCAATGACCCACTGTTTAATCGATTTTCGCGGCGGTTGCTGTTGGCCCTCCGTGGACGTCGAGTTTCCAAACGGATCAGCGCCAAATGGGTCGTCAGCAAATGGGTCTTCGCCGCCAATCGCTACAGCGATGCTGGAAAATGGGTTATTCGAAAACGGATCGTCGTCAAATCCGTTGTACACGACTGTGGCGTCTCTTCCTCGCAGATACGCCACCGCGCGACGTTGGCGGATCACTCGGTTCAGGTACCAGCCCATCGCGACACAGATGATTGTCACCAGAATCATCAGGGTGCGAAGATTCAGCCGCAGCCAACGGCGCCGTTGTTTGTTTTGCGAAGTTGCCATGGGCTAGATTGTAGCGGTTGTCGAACCACCAAGCTCGGCAAAGATTGTTTGATCAGGAAAAGGAGTGACGGACACCCGTACGCCCCACGCGAAACGTTTGTCAACCAAACGACATCAGCCGATTCGCGCGAGCGTTCGGGCTGTTTGCGGAGCACTATCCCCGTCGGTGCCCGTACGCTGGCGCGATACGGCTGATGTCAATTGATGGTTCCTGAATCTCGCGCGGTGGCGGCTGATGTCAATTGATGGTTCCCGCGGACTCGCGTTACTTCTCCAGTAGCGTGCGATATTTGCCGATTTGTTCGTGCAAATGCCACTCGTCGGGTTCGTCCAACAGACATGCCGATTCGATCGCCAGAGCTTCGTCGGTCCGGCCCAGCAGATGCAGGACTTCGGCCAGCGTGTCACGGAAGGTGACGCTTTCGGGTTCGTAAAACACGGCCCGCTCGGACAGCTCCAACGCTTCATCCAATCGGCGCCCATTCATTGCCGCGGTCCAGGCCAGGTTGTTAAGCGCCGTCGCATCGGATTTAAATCGCGCGACATGTCTCAGTCCGTTTTCGATCAGCGTGTCGAGCGCGGAATCGGCGAGCGATTCCATTCCGGCCTTCCGCATCTCCGGCAACATCCTCTCACCAAAATCGATATTCAGCGGATCAATGGATCGAATTTGATCGATCGTCTGCCTCGCCAAGGCTTCATTTCCGGTATCGATGGCGTGTTGCAGGAAAGCTTTACGGATGCTTAGTGGGACCGAAATGTAAGCTGTGTCGTAATAGACATCGGACTTCAAGATCCCAAAAATCGCGACATCGCTCCAGCGAACGGATTCCCCGTCCGGCAGATTCAACTCTGCAAGCCCGTCCGGATTGGATTCTTTGAAATTGTCCAGAGCGCTGACATATGACACGGCAACCTTGAAGAAGTCCGGTGCGTCGTCGCCGCCAAAACTGGCCAACACAACCAGGTCCTTCAGCACTTCGATGGCAATCTCATGCTGTCCGATTTGCAGCAGGTGTTCGGCAAATTCTTGGCGGAAACTGAGCGACGGTGACGTCAGCATCATGCGAATTCGTTGCTCAAGTTGGTCGGCCAGTTCACGATGCCCGGACCGTTTTGCCAGCAGCCATTGTCCGGCCACGGTTTTGGCGTAGGCCAGTCCGTGGTCCAAGACGGCACCGGCCGCGGCGGGGTTAAAGGCAATCGCTTTGAGGGCTGCTTGCCTCCACGCCTGTTCGGCGGTTTCGGCGTCTCCTTCATCCATCTTGGTTTGCGCCGTCGCCAGCAGCGCGTCGACATCACCTTGATTGACCAGCAACGCAAGTCCGTCTCGCGCCAATTCAACCTGGCCTTGTCGAATGAACATCTCGATGACTTCCGAATCAATCGCGATCTCCTGGGGCGAAAACATGTTGGGAGGTGAAAACAGATTCGATGGTGTCAGCCTGGTCGGTTCGTGGTCTGCCAAGGCGTCGTACAACCGTTTGAAATCGGTTTCAACATCGAATGATTCAGGGGACTTGCCGCGGAACAATTGAAAGGTGGCGCGAAATCGCTCGCGAAAATCACTTCGCGGCATGACCAATTTGATTCGGTCCAACACCGCGCGAAACGATTCTGATTCGGTGCCTAGCGTGCCGGCAACAATAAAATAGGTGCGTTGTGTCGCTGCGTTTTCACCCGGCGCGACGGCAATGTCCATCATCCAATCGAACCGA
>JAGQPO010000701.1 GCA_020426665.1 Planctomycetales bacterium | reverse complement strand
AACACGAACATGCGCACGATGAGTCCACTGCTCGTGCGGCAACGATCAGTTTTAGAATTCGGCAAGCAGTTCGTCGTCATTCATAGGATTCTCTCAAAATCTATTGCCAATGGTCCCGAAGAACGGTGTCGAGGAATGTTGGCCATGCAGGTCCGCCGACGCTTCGATTGTATCGATGGAAAAGGGATGAATCACCGTGCGAGGAATCTGAGGGTCATTGATCAGGTTAAAACCAGCCAGCGATGATCGGGTTCATACCAGCCAGGTTAGAGTTGGTGGTGAGTCTTTATTGCGTTGTGATGTGTCCAATTCAAGTGTCTTGTTTCTTTTTGAGCAGGTGAACGGGTTTGGTTGGTATTGAATGATCGAGTTTCGATGTATTTGCGATGCTTTTCGGTTGTGGACCCGGTGATCGGGTTTGGCGGGTATGCCGTCGGCAACGAGATATTTACCGACGGATACGCTGTTCACGCCAGCCAGCCGGGCAATTTCCCGCTGAGAGTGGCCGGATTGGCACGACGAGCATGTGAGATGATGCGAATTGCCGATTCATGAACAACGTCAATCAGTGTTGGAGGCCGCTTTCATCGCCAGGGAGGCAGTGCAGTAACTGGGGAAGCCCGGCATCACCGCAGGACGAGTCTGCTCGCCAAAGGGAAGCGTGAGAAGCTGATGAGATCGCTTCAAGTGGAAACGCAAAAAGTGTCCAACGTGATGTGAGGTGGTAGATGAACCTGTAGCGTTAAGAAAGTCGCGGGCTGCTTCCGGATGGCGAACTGCAAGACGCGTTATCGTGTTGTCCTTCCCGAGGCCCCTTCGACAAGTAAACAGACGCCGTAGACGGTCTCGAACGTGCGGTTCCGTGAGAGGGCTGAGTCTGCGGTTTGCCTCAGCGAGAGGTGGTTCCGCATCATCACACAGATTGGCTTTGGGTGTCGAATCAAGGTCCAATACGGCCTACTTGTTGGGTGCAGCAAGGGAACAACCTCATCGGCAGAACGGATGCTGGTCAACGGGTCGGCAAGGAACTGAAAAAATCGTTCAAGCACGGGGAAACAGCGTTCCCACTGCCATGCGTTTGATTTCGTCTGCCTCCCAGTGCTCCTGCAACCCTACCCTCGTGGCATGTTCCCGTACCCCAAAAAATGCGGTGTATCACGCATGAATGTTACGGAAAAGCTACGTTTGGTCGCGTATGGATCATCCGTGGTTGATCGGATGACATTGACTGTCCAGTTAAAGCGATTGGCCCGTTGAGGTCAGGGATATGCCATATCGACACATTCACTTTTCGAGTCAATCCTCCGCCACGGAGTTTCGGTCCACCTACAGTGCGTGCGCTGTTTTTGTGGGAATCCTATCGGCGATCTTTTTGGTCGAAGTCGGCGTGATGTTTCTGATGCCGCTGTTTTTGTCCGAACACATCAATGCGAGCTTGGAAGCCATTATTGACGCGACGCTCCTGGCGATTGGTTCCGCACCCGCGTTATGGTTCATGTTCATTCGACCGTTGAGGTTGATCGGCGTGGAGAAAGCAGCGGTCATTAGTGCGCTTGCCCAATCGGCCAATGAGGGCATGTTGATTTTTGATGATTCCGCGACGATCCGGTCGATGAATCAAACTGCGATTGAGTTTTTCGGAGTGGACGATCAGCAATCGTCTGAGCTGAGTCTCTTTGATCTGTTGTCTGGCAAGGTCCGGGATTATGTCGAGCATTCTATGACTTTCTACAGAACGCAGTATGGGGATCAGCGGAGTAAGGGGCATCGTGCGGTCGATTCCGAGACACATCACCAGAGAGCAATCGAGGCAGTGCTCGATCGGCCCGGGAAGCCTCCGCTGGAAATACAGGTGTCGCTCAGTTTTGCGTTGCTTCGAAACAAACCGGTTTACTTGCTCGTGCTTTACGACATTAGTGAACGCAAGCAGCAACAGCGTGAGCTCGAAAAGCTAAATCAGCGGCTTGTGGAAGCATCGCACCGAGCGGGAATGTTGGAAGTTGCGACGGGAGTGCTACACAATGTCGGCAACGTGTTGAACAGTATCAATGTCTCTTCGGAAATGATTCGACGCAAACTGCAAAACGATCGATCCAAGGGTTTACAGAAGGCTGTTGAACTGATGTGTCAGAATCAAAGTCAGCTTGGCAAGTTCTTTACAAGTGGCCAGAAGGGGGAACAGTTGCTCAAGTACCTTGAATGTTTGGTCGAAGCGATTCGCGACGACAGAGAAGTGTCTTTGGATGAGGTGAAAGTCCTGAGTGATCGTGTCGAACATGTCAAGCATATTGTCAACATGCAACAGAACTATGCAGTAAGCGAAAGTGTGACGGTCAATCTGTCGGTCGCAGAAGCAATTCGCAATGCGTTGATGATCAATGATGCTGGCCTTCAGAGACATCGTGTGAATATTGAGTGCGACTGCTGCGATAGTATTTACATTGAAACCGATCATCACAAATTCATGCAGATATTGATCAATCTAATCAGCAATGCCAAGTATGCCGTCAGCGCATCAGACGGAGAAGATAAACAAGTCAAAATCAGAGCGGAAATGAACGAGGGATCGCTGGAGGTCACCGTGACGGACAACGGAGTGGGTATTGCCAATGAAAATCTGACGAAAATCTTCAGTCACGGATTCACCACGAAGCAGGATGGGCACGGTTTCGGATTACACAGCTGTGCACTCGCGGCCCAACAGATGGGAGGGAGGCTGTCTGCGGAAAGCCGGGGTGAAGGACATGGAGCTACTTTCCGGCTTGTGATTCCGACTTCCTCCCCGGTCAATGCGTTGGAGAATTCGATATGCATCAACTAAGGGAAACTGCATCAGGTGGACGCGTGCACCGAGTGTTGGTCATCGACGACAACGAAGCGATCCACGACGATTACCGAAAGATCCTCTGCCCTTCGGAAGCCGCTAGTTTCGAGCTTGAATCGCTCTCCGCGTCTCTATTTGGGAATGTCGAAGGAAGCAAGTCCTCGTTGAATTACGAGATTGATCACGCCTACCAAGGATGCGAAGGATTGGAAAAGGTAAAGGTCGCTGTGCAGGCCGGACGCCCCTACAGCATGGCCTTTGTCGACATGCGGATGCCGCCGGGATGGGATGGTGTTGAAACCATCTGCCATTTGTGGGAAGTGGATCCATCCATGCAAATCGTTATTTGTACCGCCTATTCCGATTGCGAATGGACCCAAGTGATCGAGAAACTGGGGACAACGGATCGCTTACTGGTCCTGAAAAAAACCTTTGACTGTATCGAAGTCACACAGATGGCTACTGCGCTCTGCGAAAAACGACGTCTTTTGCATATGGCAGAAGAACAGACGGAAGTGCTCGAGAGTGAAATCGAGTCTCGTACCGCGCAGTTGCGTCAGCTCGCGGAGTCGGACCCATTGACCAAACTTCCCAACCGTTTGGTGTTCTACCAGTTGGTCCAACGCAGCATCGACCTGAGAGCTCACGATCCCGATGCGTTTGATGTGGTCATGTTATTGGATATTGACAATTTCAAACTCGTCAATGACACCTTGGGCCACCACGCCGGTGATAAGCTTCTGCTAGAGGTCAGCGATCGAATCCGCGGTTGCGTCTGTCAATTCCAAGATTGTACATCGGGTCCGAACTGTGTGTTGGCACGGCTCGGTGGAGATGAGTTTGCAATCCTTGCCAACTCGCTCAAATGCTTGGATGATGCCCGCAAAATCGCCGATAGTATCCTGGCTGCGATGAACCACCCGTTCGTCCTCGACGGACGAAAATTAAACATTGGCGTGAGTATCGGCATGGCGAAAGTGGAATGCGCCAAACAGGATGCGACCGAACTGCTACGTAATTCAGACATTGCGATGTACGAATCCAAAGCGGCGGGAAAAAATCGATTGTCGGTGTATGACGAGAAAATGCATGAAGATCTGTTGGCTCGTGTTGAGTTCGAGTCCGACATGCGTGATGCTCTCAAGCAGAACCGGTTCGAATTGTATTGGCAACCCATTGTCGATCTTGATACCACGCGAATCTGCGGACAGGAGGCGTTGCTGCGCTGGCATGATCCAGACGGACGCCTGCGTTCGCCCAACGATTTTATCTTCACCGCCGAAGTAAGCGGTTTCATTGTCCCGCTCGGCGAATGGGTGATCGAAGAGGCGATTCGAACGATTGCGTCTCGAACCGACTATTTTGATGATGTCTATCGGAAGACCATCAACGTGAATATCACTCGACGTCAATTGGTGGAACCTGACTTCGTCGACATCGTGGAGCGGTTATTACGAAAGTACCAGGTCGACGGGCGGTTTCTCAATTTCGAAGTCACCGAATCGACAGTGATGCACGATCCCGATGGAATGGCAAATACTCTGCATGCACTTCGTGAACTCGGTGGGCGAGTCTATTTGGATGATTTCGGCACCGGTTATTCTTCGCT
>JAGQPO010000700.1 GCA_020426665.1 Planctomycetales bacterium | reverse complement strand
CCCACACCGTTGTCGCCGGCCGCGATCGTGCCGGCGACGTGAGTCCCGTGACCATTGCCGTCATCGGGACGGGCGTCGCCGGATACAAAATCAAAACCTGTGACGTCGTCGACGAAACCGTTGTGGTCATCATCGATGCCGTTGCCGGGAATCTCGCCTGGATTGACATACAGACTGTTGATCAAATCCGGATGGTCTAGATCAACGCCCGTATCAATCACAGCCACCGTGACGCCTTGACCGCGATAGCCGGCCGCCCACGATTCAGGCGCGGCGACAGCATTGATGTTCCAATCCTGGCTCCCACCAAAGTAGGCAACTTCGGCCAGCGGCCCGATCGTTGTTGGACTTGGGACGGGTGCCGGTTGGGATACCGGTTGGTTCTCTTGGTTCGGTGACGGCGCGGGTGACGGAGTCGCCTGTGGCGGGTTGCTGGGCCCGGTGTCTTGGACCGGCTGCGAATCGCGCGGCTGCACGTTCAACGTCAAACGATACGACTGGTCGTAGTGCGACATCGCTACGATCGCAATGTAGTACCGACCCGCCGGGAGTGTGCCCGAGAGTGATTCCAGTTGCGTTCCCGATCGGGTCGACGACGCAATCTGTTTGCCCTGACGATTCAACACGTACAGGTCTGCGTCGCGGTTCATTTGATCCAGTGCAACTCGAACAGCCGAACGTTCATTGACCTCGAAACTGGCGATGTCGATACGGTCAACTCGGCTGAGTGTTCCGCCGCGTTGGATCGTGCCATGCACCTGTCCTAATGGAGCAGCGGTGGCCAATGAACCGCCCGCCGCATCCGCCGCTTGGAAAGTGCCGTCAATACTTTGCAAGCTTTGCAGCCCGTCATCATTGAAAGCATCTCCGGCAAGCAGTCTCCTGGATTCAAGTCGCTCCAGCCTAAGTTTGCGACCGCTGTTTGAATGAACACCACGACGATACTGGTTCTGTTTGTGCATCCTGCACTCACCACCAAATTGCGAAGAGTAGAAACGTCGATCCATCGACTCCAAGGCGACCGTATCAGAAAGTTCGCGAGCGGGTCAGCTTCAATTTCGCAACAA
The DNA here is from genome assembly GCA_020426665.1 of Planctomycetales bacterium. Lineage (GTDB taxonomy): Bacteria > Planctomycetota > Planctomycetia > Pirellulales > Pirellulaceae > Stieleria. Next base: position 6,113 of record JAGQPO010000700.1, on the reverse strand, counting down.
AACGGTCCAATTGCATCATGTCTTATTGCTAGTGCTTCGCCCAAATTAAATTCTAGGTTTGGGAACGTAGCGGAAGTCGTCAAGACTTTCGTGAATCGCCGAACGAATCGAAACTCGTGACGAGTTCTGCTACCCCAGAATTAAGAGTTGACGAGGCACTGGGGCGACATGGGGTAGGAAGATTTAGCGTAGCGGCCGCTGTTGACAACTCAATCTTCCTACCTCCAATTTTCCTACCTCCAATTTTCTCTTCAGACGGAGATCCAGTTCTCGATCCGTTTTAACGCTGGATCGACACCGTATACCCGCCTTGGTTATTGCCCAGGTCGTCCAGATGATCGTTGATCCGAAACAGCAACCAACAATGTTGATCAACAACGATCTCGGTCGCGGATTCAATGGTTTGAATGGACAAAGGTTCCAGTAGTTGCCCCTCTTGAGTTCTGTTGGGCAGGATGCAAACCAACAACTGCCCCAGTGGACGATCGCCGGCGTAATGGATGGTGACTCCCGGCGGTTCACTGACCCAAGGTTTCGGATCGTTGTTGATGGTGCAACGGCCGTGTGCAGAAATCTTGACCCGCATTCCGGGCGCGAATCGAACGCCAATGGATTGCCAACCCTGGTCCGCCTTAATCAACGTTTGGATGGGCCGGCCGTTCCACACCGGATCTTTGATCGACAGTTCGATGTGTTCACGTTGCCAATCGAACCCGTAGTCGATGGTGTTGACCAGCATTCGCCAGCGTGCCTGGACAATGGGCCAATCGCCAGTGAGCCGACGTTTGAGCGCTGCGGAAAATCCCGCAGTCTGAATACTAGGAGTTTTTGCTTCGGCTAACGTCGCGACGCGGTACTCAGGGTACTGAGTCAACAACATCAGCGCGACCCAACTCCATCCGTACGCCTCCACATCACTTTTTAGATCTTGGGGGTACTGCAGCACCGCATCGATGGTCGGAATACGATTTTCCGCGCGGCGTTGGGACAGCATCTTGAATCGCCCCCAAAAGGGAACGGCGTTTCTTGATTGCGGTACAACATTCACTTCAACGGTGTTGCCAACGCCTTGATGAACGCCCAGCATTTCGGCAAGCCCCTCGGCGAACCAGGAAGGACCGGTGCTGCCGAATTGGTTGATCGCCAACGCGTGCACGCCTTCGTGAAGCAACAAGTGTCGCGTGTAGTAATCACTTTGTTGCCGCATGACCCAAATTCTATCGGGCATGGCGAAACCGAATGGAAACTCCAGACCCTCCGGTAAATCTCCCGAGTCACGAAATCGATCGGGTTGGTCCATCACAAATGCATCGACCTTCCAGAGCGCCAATGTGCCGGCAGGCAACTCCAAAAACCGTTCCCATTGCGGTACCGCTGTATCGAAGGCCTGGACCAATTCCTGCAACGACTCCATCGTGCCGCCGTCGGATTTCAACGCAATGTGTTTGCCTTGGACGGTTTGCATCTTCGGCGGTTCTTCAGCATTGGCGCCACGCCCATTCCCAAAAGATGCGATGCCTAACAGGAGCGTGGCTGTTAGAATGGCTGGCACTGACCGGCCCATGGCGAAAACATGGATCGGGGAGCAATCGCTAATGTTCGATTCAAAACGCGGCAAAAGATCTTCCGTCGGTTGGACACACACAGGCCGGCACGCAGGCCGACTTTTAACACACTTTCAATTGATGACAACGACAATTCATTATTCTAGCATCCTGCAAGCGGAGAGACGGCATTCCGTTTGGATGATCATCGCGACGATCCTTTTTTTCGCCACCGGATGTGTTCCCAAGTCCGAATCGGATGTGGTCGTGTATTCAGCGTTGGACGAACAGTTCGCGGCACCGATTTTTGCGGCACATGAACGCAGCGTGGATTACGAAACCGGAATTGTCGGGAAGTTTGATGTCGAGTCGACGAAAACGGTGGGTTTGGTGAACCAGATCATTGCCGAACAGGATTCGCCGGTGTGCGATCTGTTTTGGAACAACGAAATCATGCACACCGTTCGACTACAGAAACTCGGATTGTTGAAACCTCGTACATGGGCGGTCGCAGCGGGCTGGCCGAGTGACATGATCGCCAGCGATGGAACATGGTGCGGGTTTGCCGCACGTGCACGTGTGTTGTTGATCAACACCGACCTGGTGGAATCCAAGCAAGACTATCCGACCAGTGTTGCCGACCTGATCGACCCGAAGTGGAAGAAGAACTGTGCGATGGCGCGTCCGTTGTTTGGAACCACGGCAACGCATTTTGCCGTGTTGCGGGTTCGTGACGGGAAGGATGAAACAATTTCATTTCTTAACCAAATCCATGACAACGCGGTGATTTTGTCGGGCAACAAACAAGTCGCCCAAGCCGTCGCGGCGGGGCAAGTCGCGTGGGGACTGACCGACACCGATGATGCGATCATCGAGAAAGATCAACGTCGAAGCGTTGCAATTGTTTTTCCTGACCAACAACCCGAACAGGCGGGCACGCTAAGGATCCCCAATACATTGGCGATACTTAAAGACGCGCCACACCCGATCGCTGCCGAAAAGTTAGCCGACTATTTGGTCTCTGCTCAAACCGAAGATCGACTTGCGATGGGAGACAGCAGCCAATTGCCGATCAGTCGTGAAAGTGAATACCGGCCACGTGTCATGCCGAAAGAGCCGGTCCGTTGGATGAAAGTCGACTTTGAAGCAGCCGCAGACGGTTGGCCCGAGTGGGCGGAAACCGTGATGGAAATCTTTCCTGAGTAGGATCGCGATCAATGGAGTACGAAAAAATATTCAGCGTTCGGTCAAACGAAAGTGCCGTCCTGGACCAGGCTGCCAAGTTATTGCTGGCACGCGGTTTTAATCTCGACGAGCAATCGGACAATGAAATCCGGCTGGTCGGGCCTGGGATGCGCAGCACGAACCAAGACCCGATCCTGGGCGCGACGGAGATCGCCATGCACCAGAGTCATGCGAATCGTGGAAAGATCGCGGTCTCGGCGGACTTGGGCGGCGTTCGTTGGATGTCGAATTTCGTAACGTATTTCCCACCGTTACTGGTCGCCAGTATTCTATCGATCCACTTGATCGTCATGACGATCGTGATGAACAACAATCTCCCTGTGGGAGTGATCTTGGGAATCGGCGTCGGCGGTTCGATCATGGTGTTCTTGTTTTCGGTCTTCGGCCGTTGGATGCGCAAACGGATTCGCACCAACACGGAAGCCGCCATCGATGCATGGATCAAGAACGCCGACGAATTGTTACAGCGTCATTGATTCAGTGCCATTTGAATCACATTGGTAACGATCTTTGCCGCGTCTTCGGTTCCATATCCCGGGCACTGCACGGAATTCTGACTTTCAAGCGCACAACTGAGATCCAGTGGTGAAAACACGACGGAGACGATTCCGTCGGACTCGGCGAATTCCAAGACGGGCGGCGAGGTTTGTCGCCGGATTTGCTGGCCACTTCCGCCATGGCTGATACGACGGATCGTGACCGATCGCAAATCGTACCCGTAAAAACGTGTGGTCAGCATTGGATGGTCGGCGGGCATGGATTTTAGCGGGGTCTCGCCGAGAATCTTTGCAAATTCCTTACGGAACGATTGGGCGAACGCATCGTCACCACAGATCGCTGTTCCCAGAATCACTCCATCATTGTCAATGAACCGCCGCAACGCGTCGCGTTGTTGGGGCGTTAAAACAAATTCTCGACGTCCATGAATCCACAACACCGAGACTTCGGCCAACGCCTTTTCATCAAATCCTACGGGAGTCTCGGGGACGGTTGTTGCGACTTGCGTTTGGTTGCGGATGATGGTTGATGCGTTGGGTAGCGCCCGTCTGGCGTCTTCTCCGCCGGCGCCTAAATTCAAACTGGCGATCCGCGTCGTACCACGTTCGGTCGTGTTCGTTGTGTCGCCCTGCATCACAATTTGGGCGTCCAGTTTGTCCTTCAGTTCACGACCAGTCGCATAGGCGATAATGTTCTGACCGATCCGGATCGAATGATCGATTTGTTGTCGAACCGGATCGTCGTTTTCGCCGCGGTGAAAAAGTTGGTCGCCCAATTCCCAGCGACAGGTCAAGCTTTGCGGAACATAAAAAACCGCCGTACGACAACACGCTTGCACGCCGTAAACCCAGAACCCGTTAGGCATCGCGTCAATGTCGACTTTGCGCTCGGCACTCCACACCGGGTGAGAGGTCGGCAGGCGTTCCAACGGCGCGTCGGGATACCACTGGGAACACAGATTGGCCACGCTGTTTTGAAAGTTTGCCGCATTCCCGCAGCCGCTGTCACCACTGGCATCGAACACGATGGTTCCCCCTTGGTCGACATAATCATGCAGCAATTTGCTCTTTTCGGGATCCAGGGCCAACGATTCTTTGCCGCTGATTACCAAGACAGGAATTTGAAGCAAATCGACCAAGCCCGCGTTTTCCAGCTGGACGGTTTGCCAAGTCAGATCGCGTCCCCATGCCCGTTCAACATGACGAACCAATTGGCGAAGTGAGTCGGGGTGGGGCTGCCACTCGGATTGGACTGCCTTGGTACGTTCCAGTTGACCGACAACGACCTGGCGTTTTCCTTTTGACAAAAACAGCAAAGCAAACGATGTTCCGACCGTAGGGCTTTCCCAGTCACCGTTTTCCCAAAACCCTTGAAACTCATCTTGCTGGGCGATCAATTGTTCGGCGCCCTCGCGATACCAATCGTGACCACCAAAAAAACGCCGTCCCGTCAATCGACCGGTTCGCTCGATCGCGTACAGGTAATAATAGTACGTCCCGTCGCCACCATCGGGATTCCGCTTGGCGGAAAACTTCTGCCCCAGCCAACGGAGTCCACGAAGAATCGGATCTTGATCTGACTCATCACCTCCGCAACAGTGGATCTTTCCGTCAATGATCGACGAACTTGCATTTCCCAGCCGTCCATTAGCGATGATCAATGACGCGATCCCGGCGCAAGTCATGCTGCCCGATGCGGTACCGCTTCGGTATCCCCAGCCGCCGCTGGCGTTCTGTTGTCGCTTCCAATACTCGATGGCTCGCTGGAAAACTTGCGGTTCGACGTGGACTCCGCGATCTTGGGCGGCGCCCAAGGCCAACAAAGCAAACTGTGAATTGGACGGATCGCCGGACGATTCTCGACGACCACCATACCCCCAGACCCCGTCGTGCTCCTGGGATTCGCTTAGCCGTGTGACATTGTTTCGAATCCGAGGCAAATCGCTTGCCGATCCGAATTGGCAAAAGACCAGTGTCTGAAGCGAAACCGAATAGGTGTCGTCTGCCACGGTCGCTCTGAGATACTTCATCGCCTGGGCAATCGTCGGGTCATTGCGCGAGACACCGGCATTGAGCAACGCCAAGGTGCACAAAGAGGAAAGCCCACAGGAATGACCGCGAAACTCTTCCCAACCGCCACGATCCGTTTGGGTTTTGCGAAGATAGGCAATTCCGCGATCGATGGCACGATTCACCTTTGCGGCATCCACTTCCGCTTTCACGGTTGTCGGAATGGTCACAAAAATCGTGGAGAACGCAAAAAGAAATGTGACAGATCGGAACAATCGGTGATCCCCCTTTCCAGAAACCGGTGTGACCATCTTACACTAGGCATCAATCATGGGCGATGCTAGCGGCGTCACCCCTGTCGACACTCGCACAACAAACCATCCGTTACTCGCACCATCAGACGCCTGCCTGTGAGCGCTTCGAACCCACCCAATCCGCCAACTGGAAAACCCTCCGGCTCGGGCGGCCGCAATCTTGGCGATGTGTTGCGAGAATTTTCCGAACACCAAACAACGATCCGCGGCGAACTGTCCAAGGTCATCGTTGGGCAGAACGAAACGATCGAACAATTATTGGCTGCGATTTACACCCGTGGCCATTGTTTGCTCGAAGGCGTGCCGGGTTTGGCAAAGACGTTGATCGTCAGCACGCTGGCCAGCATTTTGGATGTCTCGTTCAAGCGGATTCAATTCACACCGGACTTGATGCCCTCGGACATCACGGGGACTCAGGTTCTGGAGGAAGACGAGCACGGCAAACGCAGTTTTCGATTCGTCGAAGGCCCGATCTTTGCCAACATTTTGCTGGCCGACGAAAT
>JAGQPO010000699.1 GCA_020426665.1 Planctomycetales bacterium | reverse complement strand
ACGGACTGGAAGTCCGTCGTACCCAAAAACAAAGAATTGACGAACGCCAGCCGATGGGGTCATTTATGAAAAGGCAATGGGCGGATTCCCATTGCCCGTCATCAGGCCGACATTATGCCTTGGCAAATTTAGCGGCAACGCGTTCCAGCAGGGCTTTGGTCAACCTGATGCCCTCGTATTCGGACACCTTGCCGCCTTCGTATTCGATGCCGACATATCCGTGGTATCCGTGACGCAGGACGATCTCCATCATTTTGAAGAAATCGGTGTTGGTCTCGTTTCCATCGTCGTCAAAGTCATGCGATTTGGCGCTGACGGCTTTTGCCGCCGGCATCAATTCTTCGACACCCTTGTATCGATCGTACATCTCTGGATTGGCACCGCGAGTTAGATAAAAATTGCCAAAGTCGGGCAGGGTGCCACAATTATCCATCTCGGTCTTTGCGATTGTGGCGGCCAGCCAAGCACCGTTACTGCTTAGTCCGCCATGGTTTTCAACAATCACATTCAACCCGTGTGGTTTGGCATACTCGCTTAGGCTGCGCAGCCCGTCGGCGGCCAGTTTCATTTGCTCTTCATAGCTACCGCTGCTGGCCGCGTTGACACGGATCGAGTGACATCCCAAGAACTTGGCGGCGTCAACCCATCGATAGTGGTTCTCGACGGCAGTCTTGCGTTTTGCATCATTGGGGTCGCCAAGTTGGCCTTCCCCGTCGCACATGATTAGCAAACTTTTGACACCCAAGTCTTCGCATCGCGTCTTCAATTCCGTCAGGTACTTTTGGTCGTTCGCCTTGTCTTTAAAAAACTGATTGACGTACTCGACTGCGTCGATACCGAATTCCTCTTTGGAAATTCGAGGGAAGTCCATGTTGGTGATGTTCTTGCTTGCGTCACGCAATGAGCGATGCAACGACCACTCGGCAAGGGAAATCTTGAACGGTTCTTTACCGTTGCCGACCTTATCCTCGGAAAGCACACGTGAAGAAAGTAGTGAGGAAGAAAGGGTCGCGCCGGCGGCCGCAGCGGAAGCAACTTGCAGAAATTGACGACGGTTGGTCATGGCTAGGACGGGTGAATGGAGGTTGTTGAATCGGGAGTTGTGGGAACTACGAAACGGACCATTTTATCCTAATTCGTAATCCATGTGGTCAACCATAGGATTGAGCCGTCGATCCAGGATCGCCCAATTCCGATAAACGAAGACGAGTGGTCCGTCAACGCTTGGTTTTAGGGTAGCGGAAAATCGTCAAGAGTTTCGATTCGTCCGGCAATTTCCGAAAGTCTTGACGACTAACGCTACGTACCAGCCCTAAGTTTCATTTTTGACTGGCCACGAGGCCCACACCGTTCGTCACCCTAATTGAATTGCCGCGGCAGCCGTGGATCGACTATACTCCAGCTCCCTCCGAAGAGCGTTTGAATCGGCCGGCACCGAAATGCTTCGATCATCCACTCCCACCCGCCGCACTGTTTCCCTCCTGGTGACGTCGACATGCGTGTCCGCGTTTTGTTATTCGCCGTGACGATTTTGGTCGTCGTGTGTTCGCCGGTCGGCAGGCGTTCCCGCGGCGGTGATCATGTCGTCGGCATCGACCCACCGAGTGCCCTTGCTCGGAAGGTCGACCAGTTAATCGATGCTCAATTGATTGATGAACGCGCCGCGCCGTTGGCGAGCGAATCCGCCTTCATTCGACGAGTCACTCTGGACTTGGCCGGCCGGATTCCAACGGTTGGCGAACTGACACGGTTTCGAGAATCCGAACGACTGGACAAACGGGCCGAATTGGTTCAATCGCTGATCGATTCGCCTGACTTTGATTTTCATCAACGCAACGAGTTAGATCTGTTGCTGTTGCGGCGGATCAAGCGAGATGAACCTTGGCGTGAGTACCTTTACGAAGCGGTTCGTGATGGTCGGACTTGGGATCAAATGTTCCGCGAGATCATGATGCCCGACGTGGTCAAGCCCGACGACCTTCGCCCCGCCGCCTACCTTGTCAGCCGTGTCGATAGTTTGGACACAATGACAAATGATTCCAGCATCCTTTGGTTCGGTGTGAACGTCGCATGTGCAAAATGCCACGACCACCCGCTGGTGGACGATTGGAAGCAGTCACACTATTACGGAATGGCGTCGTTTTTTAAGCGGACGTTTCGCACGCGAAAAGGGACGCTCGGCGAGCGGTTTGATGGACGGGTCAAATACGAAACAACGGGCGGCGAATCACGTGAGTCGCAATTCATGTTTCTTAGCGGGGCGACCATCCAGGAGCCGGAACTTGGGTTGGATGATGAAACGCTGAAAGCCTATCAAGAGTCAATTAAGAAAGCGGAACGCGAAGACAATGCCGAGGCGCCGCCAGCCCCAAAGTTTCGTCCTCGTGAACAATTGGTCAGCCTGGCGCTCCACGACGACTCAGGCTTCTTTGCCAAAAATATTGCAAATCGGTTGTGGGCCAGAATGTTTGGGCGTGGGCTGGTCCATCCGCTTGATCAAATCCACACCGAAAACCCCGCCAGTCATCCCGAGTTGCTTGAACTTCTGGCGGATGACCTGCACCGCCACGGATATGACCTGAAACGACTGTTGCACGCCATCGCTTTGACTGACGCCTATGCGCGACAAATGTCGGACAACAGTGGTCGTCCGGGTGATCCGTCGCTGTTCGCATCTGCACTTCCACGTGCGCTCACGCCATACCAACTGGCACTGTCCTTCAGGATTGCGACCTCCAGTCCCAACGACGTCCGCGGGTTGAACTTGGAAGACGATTGGCCGAAACGGCGCAGTGAATTCGAGCGACAAACTGAATCGATCGCCAACCGATTCGAGATCCCGGACGAAGATTTCCAAGTGTCGGTCGAGGAAGCGTTGTGGATGAGCAATAACGCGCAAGTCCAAAACGATTATTTGAATGCCGGTTCTAATCGGTTGGTCGGATATCTAAGGCAAATCGCCGACGACGAACAACTGATTCGTTCCGCCTGTCGTTCCATATTGTCGCGTGAGCCGGAAACGGAGGAAATGGAATCCATTGCCGCTTACTTGAACGACCATCATGAACGGCGTGACGATGCAATTGGTCACATCGTCTGGGCTTTGTTGACATCCCCTGAATTTCGATTCAATCACTAAACGCACTCTGATTCACAATGAACAAAAAACGCGACGACGAATCGGTGAACTTGGGTCTGCTAAGTCGGCGAACGGCTCTGCAACTCGCGGCGGCCGGAGCGTCGTCGCTCGCTGCCAACATGTCAGTGGTCGACGTGCTAGGCGGCGAAGCAATGGCCGACCAGGTGCGGCGCAGTGGAAAACGCGTAATCTTGTTGTGGCTTGCCGGCGGGGCCAGCCAATTGGAAACATGGGATCCCAAACCGGGACGCGCGACGGGCGGACCGTTCGCAAAAATTCGCACCAATCTTCCTGGTGTCGAAATATCGGAATTGATGCCGAAAATGTCGACGCGGTTGGGCGAAACAGCGATCATCCGATCTCTCAATACAAAAATTGCCGACCACGGGACGGCATACGAGTTGATGGATACCGGTCGCGTCGCCGAACCGAGTTTAAAGTTCCCGCACTTGGGCGCGCTGATCGCGCGCGAGCTGGGATGGTTGGACAGTCAGGTACCGGATTATGTGACGATGTACACCTCGACCGAGGGCCGACGTGAGGGATCGGCCGGGTTCCTTGGAGGGCGATACAATCCCATGTTTTTGACCGACAGCATGATCCCGCCGGACATTCGGCGATTGGAGTCGATCAGCGATGTTGATCATCACGAACGAAGCGAACTGCGCCGAAGAATCAGCGATTCATTCACGAAACGTTTTGATCACCCGGTCTTTGACGGTCACAATGCGGCGTACGATCGCGTCCGCGGACTGATGTCCAGCGATCACCTGTTTAACATTGATTTGGAACCGCAATCGGTTCGCGATCTGTACGGCCCGACTCAGTTCGGACAGCAGTGTCTGATCGCGCGGCGGTTGGCCGAAGCCGGTGTGCCGTTCGTCAAAGTCGCCAGGGCGTGGTGGGACAGCCACGGGCAAAACTTCGAAACACACCAGGAATTATGCGCCGACTTGGATCATTGCATGTCGGCTCTGTTGGATGATCTCAAGTCGCGTGGCATGCTGGAAGACACACTTGTGATCACTCTGGGCGAATTCGGACGCACGCCGAAAATCAACGGCAGTCTTGGTCGAGACCATTTTGCCAGTGCGTGGAGTTGTACGTTGTCGGGCTGCGGGATTCGCGGCGGCACGGTTTACGGCAAGACCGACGATGACGGCCAAACCGTTGTCGACGGCGAGATGAATGCGGGAGACTTGTTTGCAACGATCTTTGCAGCGCTGGGAATCGATCCCGCCAAAGAATACATGGTCGGAAGTCGACCGGTCCCGATCGCTGACTTCGATAGCACGCCCTGTCGCGAAGTACTGGCCTAGTCCTTTGTATCCTTACCATTTGAACCCTGACCTTAAACCCCTGTGATCTGTGATGGACCCCAGTCAACTGCGCCAAATTGCTCAGCGGAAGTGTCAAGACATTCTGTTTTGTGTTGAACTTTCGGACGATAACAGCGAAGCTTGGGTTGGGTCATCCGATGCCAACGTCTATTGCGTCGACTTGACTTCGGAATCGATGGCCCGTGTTCCGATGGGCGGCGACGGCCACGCCAGCTACGTTACGGGCGTCTGCCGCTACGGAAACGTGATGATTACCAGCGGTTATGACAAGCACTTGGTCTGGTGGGACACCGACTCGCGTGAATCAGTTCGGAAAATCGTCGCCCACAACAAGTGGATTCGTAGCGTCGCGTTCACGCCGGACGGTTCAAGGATAATCAGTATCGCCGATGACATGCGTGTCCGAGTGTGGGAAGCATCAACAGCGGATTTGATCGGCGATGTCAGTGATCATGCGGTCATGACGCAGCAAAATTATCCGTCCATGCTGTACGCGTTGGATGTTTCGCCAGACGGCGAATTGTTTGCCACGGCCGATCGAGTTGGACACATCGCAGTGTGGGAAACGGAATCCCTGAAAAAGATCCAACAATTCGATGCGCCGAAAATGTATACATGGGATCCGAAACAACGGCGTCATTCGACCGGCGGTATCCGCAGCCTTGCCTTTTCGCCGGATGGAAAGCGTCTGGCCGCCGGTGGAATCGGTCACGTCGGCAACATTGACCACCTTGGCGGTCCGTCGCGAATCGAAATCTTTGACTTGGAATCCGGAAGCCAGGTCCTGGAAATCGAAGATAACAAGAAGCAAGGTCTCGTCGAGCAGATTGCTTGGCAGAAAGACGGCGAATGGATCTTGGCTGTGGGTGGAGCCAACAACGGGTTTCTGTCGGTCTTTCACGCCGGCGACGGAAAGTTAATTCATCAGGTGGATCATCCGGGACACGTCCACGCGATGTGGCACGACGAAGACTTTTTGAACCTGCATATTGCGGCACATGAAAACATGACCCACTGGACCATGCGTGAACAAGAAGTGTGATGTGTGTTTGGAATGTCGTTGCATATGCTACGTCGGCTCATACCGATAGCCGACGCCGTAAACCGTTTGGATCACTTTCGGCTGTTTGGGATCCATCTCGATTCGCTTACGGAGTTGGCTGATGGTTTGGTCGATGGTTCGGCTGTTGGGGACATGGTCATCTTCCCAGGCCGACCGAAACAAATCCGCCCGAGTCACAACCTCGCCCGGTCGTGATGAAAGCGTTTGCAGTATCAAGATTTCGCGTCGCGTCATCGAGAACACCTCGTCTCGGCGCCGAACTCGCAGCTCCTTGGGGATCACTTCTAAATCACCCATTAAAAACGATTCGTCAGAAAACGCGATGGAGATCGCGCCGGGTGATTCGGATAAACTTCGTCTAGCGACCGCGCGGATTCGCGCGATCACCTCTTTTGTTCCAAACGGTTTAACGATGTAGTCGTCTCCGCCGAGTTCTAATCCGACGACCTTGTCGATTTCCTCAGCTTTCGCCGTGATAAACAGAATTGGCATGGTCGGAGATTGTTGGCGAAAGTATTTGCAAACATCGAAACCACTCATCCCCGGCATCATCACGTCCAAGCAAGCAATATCGGGCGGGGATGCGTCGAACAAGTCTTTGGCATGATACCCGTCGGCCGCTTCGATCACTTCGTAACCCTCGCCCTTGAGCACTTCCGCCAGTGCGTTGCGCGTGTTCCGATCGTCTTCTGCAATCAAAATGCGGTGGGCCATATTAATTCTTCTCGTCAATCGGGAGTGTCAACTGGAATGCCGCTCCGCCCAGAGTCGATGATGTCAACAGTATCAGGTCGCCGCCATGGCGTCTGGCCGCGCGCAGCGCGATCGTCAATCCGATTCCGGTTCCACTCGGGGCGCTGATCGAATCATCGATCCTTATGAATGGACGAAACACTCTTGACCGGTGGACTCCGGCGATGCCAGGCCCGTCGTCATCGACAATCACACGCATCTGTTCGGCACCCGTCTTGCTGTCGGCTATGATGTCGCAATTGATCGAACATCGTCCGCCGCGCGGGACGTATTTTTCCACGTTGCTCAATAGATTGACGATGACCATTTCCAAGATATCCGCATCGATGCAGATCTCTGAACCGACGGAGCAATTCGACTCCAAGGTCAATCCTGCCGCTTCAAAACTTGGTTTGAACTGATCTGCAATTCCCGCGACCAATTGGCAGACATCCGTTGGTGATTTGCGCAACCCGACTCGTTTACCACTAGGGCGAATCATTTCCAATACGCCAGAGACCAGTCGTTGCAATCGTCGGCTTTCGTGATCGATCACTTCCAATCGTTTTGCCAGCGAGCTTGACGCGCTGGTCGGTTCCAACTGCTTCAAATCCGACTCGGCCAATTCGGTGTACAGCCGAATGTTCGTCAATGGAGTGCGCAATTCATGTGAAACTTGTCCGGCAAAACTGACACGGCTCTTTGCATCGGCAATTTGTCGTTGCACGGAAGTCAGGACATAAAATCCGACGGCCAATAAAACCAATCCGATGCCGGCGAGCGAAAAATACATCGGTACCGGACTGGTGTCGGGTAGCAGCGAATCGTTCACGTGAAGTCGCAACTGCCAGCTCGCCAGCGGTGATGAAAGTCCGGTTTCGTGAAGCGGTGGCAACTTAAAATCTTCGACATCGCCCCAGCGGTAAATCGTACGTTTTGCTTCGTCGACCAAGGCAATGCTTCCGATTCCCGTGGCGACAAAACCATTGCTCTGCCAGTTCGATCCGATTCGTGTGCCGCGCACGGAGGAAGAATCAAAATTCTTTCGGTCGTCCGGAAGCACGGCGATCAAATCCGCGATCCATCGGCTGCGCTCCAATAGAATCCCGACCGAGTTTCCGTCCGGCCGGACTCTCC
>JAGQPO010000698.1 GCA_020426665.1 Planctomycetales bacterium | reverse complement strand
AAATGCGGATCTGAGTCGACTTGCGATGCCCAGGTGGTCTGGGAACGTTCCGTGGCGCGCTGCGGGAGAAACCTTGATAAGCCACGATCGTCTTTGCGGCCTGGACGATGTAAACCGGCCTAAGAAATTCACGCTGAACACGATGGAAAGGTTTTCATCCCCAGATGCACTACCCGACGTCGAGACATCGGAATCTTCAAAGATCAATCAGGTGCCGTTGGCCCGCTTACCATACTTGACGTATGTTTCAGATAGGCATTGGGGGCACCCAGCAACGGGGTCTCTCGAGTTCACTACAAGAATTTGTAGTGATCGATAGTCTCGTACCAATGTCAGATGAATCGATCATGAGCCCCTATCGTGCCACTAGTAAATTAATCGCTTCCCAGCGATTGGCTTTTCAAGCTCCCAAATTGCTTATGTCCGGGTTTCTTCGCCGGACTGGGAATGTGGCCATGCCCAACTCGCCTTCGCGCGTCAGAGCAGGCCCTCTATACTGCCCAGACCGGACAGATTACGACGCACCTATCGCCTGTCAACGGAAAACGCCAGTTTAACGACGGCTGTTAACTCTGAACAAACAGCCATCACCCAAAGTGCGGTGACTTGGACAAGGTCGCCATCACCAACTCTTATCCCCTCATCTACCACCAGTCACTCGTTGACAAATTGACGCCCCCATTCGCGTCAGACGCCCTGGCGTGAACGCTTCCCGTTCTTGTGTCGACCAAGGGGTTGACGGTTAGGAAACCTAACATGATGTCTTGTTTTCCAGGTTGTCAACGTATCGGCCACTCTAATCTTCGAATCACTGATTACAGGATAGATTTAAATGTTGTTGCGAACACCTAGGCTGGAACGGCTTGAAACCCGACATTTGCTAGCAGCGATGGACATGTTGCACAATGTACACGTAACCGACGAAGCGATCCTAACCGCACACGACACTGTTCCCAGGATGATTGGTGCCGATGTGGTTGCATTGCAAGATGGGAGGTGGTCCGACGCCGATACCTGGGGAGGGCAATTGCCGGAGTCAAACGACAATGTTCGCATCTTGGAAGGCATTGACGTGGTTTTCGATGCAGATGCTACGATTGCAAACCTGGAAGTTTTCGGTTCGCTTAGCTTTGCCCCTGATGTCGACACATCGTTGCGTCTGAGAACAATTTACGTCATGCCGGTCGGAGAGTTGACGATTGGATCCGAGGTGTCTCCCATCGTCGCTTCGTCTGAAATCGTTTTTCTGGATGGACCGATCGACGAGGGCAAGGATCCTTTTCAGTTCGGCGTCGGGCTGATCAATTTCGGCGCATTTAGAACCGACGGTCGTGACGTTACGCCGCACGTCCGAGCCGGATCGAATATTGACGCGGGAGACATCAGCGTAGTGATCGAAAACTTGCCCTCGGATTGGCGAATCGGAGATGAGATTCTGTTGCCGGAAACCTCGCAAGCAAGGCTTGGAAGTGAATCCGAGACCGCAATCATCGCCGGGATCGACGGCAATATTGTCACACTGGAGTCACCCGTCACTTACGATCACCACGGTGTTTCCGAGAACCCTTTTCAAGTGGAGGTCTTTGCCCACATCGCAAATCTGACCCGCAACGTCACGCTGAGGTCTGAAAATCCCAGTGGTGTTCGAGGGCATTTTTTGAGTACCGGTCACACCGATGTCAGCATCGAAGATGCTGCTTTTGTCGGCATGGGGCGAACGACTGCGGAGGCATTGGATAACACCATTGTCGATGCGGATGGCGACATAATACACATAGGGACCAATGAGGAGGCCAGATACTCCATACATGCACACCACGTCATGGGGCAGTTTGACGTCAAGAATTCGGTGGTGAAAGACGGCCTGAAATGGGGAATCGCGATTCACGGCACAAGCAATGTAAACGTGTTGGATAACGTCGTCTATGATGTCGACGGGAGCGGGATTATTACCGAAAATGGATTGGAAACAGACAATTCGCTTATCGGCAATCTCGTCGTGAAGGTTGACGGTCCTGGAGGGCGAGGAAGCCGGGGAAACAGCGACCGAGGCAACGGCGGTTCGGGTTTCTGGTTTCAGTCGCCAAACGGAACCGTGGAGCACAATGCAGTTTATGATGCCGCAAATTTCGGATTCACATTCAATGGATACGGGCACAAACGTACCGACGCGAACTTTCAACTAAGGCAATTCGATTCGTTCAAGGGTAACGAGGTAGCGTCAAGCTTTGGCGGCATCTGGTTGACTTGGTCACAAGGACAATTCGATTTGGCGAACTACCAGTCAATGGCGTTTGAAGACACATTGATTTGGCACATTGGCAGTGCCGGAGTTGAATCTTATCACGAGGCCAATTACTCGTTCAGGCAACTGATCATCATTGGTGATCCAAGTGAAGCCAATTCGATCCTTGCTTCGCCAAGCAGCGTTGAGGCACGGACGACTAAGGGAGTCGACTTAAATTTTGGTGTCTATGAAAACTGGAACCTGGTATTTGAAGATCTTAAGATCGCGGGGGTGAATGTCGGTTTCATAACCAGCCGTAACGCTGGAGAATCCGGGACAGTTGTTCGCGACGCAATCATTGAGGCGTATATCAACGTTGATATCCCCAGGTCTGCCGAACTTGACGACCTGAAGGTTGAGCGAGTCAGTTTTCTGCCTTCAAGAACTGTGAGAATCACGCAGGCAATGCCGGAAGAAGTCGCGAACGTGTGGTTGGAGGGTATAGGGACGGTCGAGCCAGGGCAACTCGGTGACACGACTGGGCTTACCGACGGTCGGCGTCGCGTTGTTGATTCCAGGGTTCAACTGAGGTCCGATGGGGAATTGAGAGTGACGGGCGGTGATGGACAAGACGTGATTGTCATCGACAAGGTCGGCCATGAAATAGTCGTCAACATTAACAACGATTCGTTCCGATTCGACTTTCTCAGCACCCGATCGATCGTCGTCATCGGCAATGCGGGCGACGATCATATCACCAATAATGTTTCTGACATCAGCAAGGTTCTGATTTATGGGAACGATGGAGACGACGTACTTATCGGAAGTGACGGACGAGAGTCGCTGAACGGAGGGTCCGGAAATGATACGATCGACGGCGGCGCGGGAGACGACGTGATCGGCGGTGGTCTAGGAAGTGACACGCTAATCGGAGGACTCGGGCAAGACAAAATTCGAGGCGGCGATGGAATCGATCAAATTCTTGCTGACGAAATTGA
>JAGQPO010000697.1 GCA_020426665.1 Planctomycetales bacterium | reverse complement strand
GGAATCTTGGGATCTTCGCCTCCAGCGTCAGAATGCTGCTCGATTTAACAAGCATTTGCATCCGCTCCATCGACCGGGTGATCGTGTGATTCACCGCACCGGCTGTTGAGGCGGAAACGAGCTGGGATTCGTCGACGTCTTGGGCGCCGGCATGAGTCGCGAGACACGCCACCGAGAGGAGGGCGGTCATTTTAAGCGCGGCGGGGCGAAACGCTTTTCGGAACATTTGCATCGCAGGTGCATCCTTGCAGAACCAAATCCCAGTTCCAACTGAGATGTTTTGCCGGTGACTTTCGTCATCGACAAGCGCCGGTTCGTTGCGAGTAACGTCGGGTTAAAAAAAGGGGAAATCGGGTCACTCTCGCCGTCCCGGCCGGTGCTCATTTCAGCAAGTGAAACAAGTGGGTTCAGTGGCGGCGAGATTTGAATTGCTTGTCACATCAATCGAACGAATTGTTATTCGTCTTTGACTTCTCCACCCTTTGGCTGGAAGAAGGGACTGTTGCCTCCACGGAGGAAATCATCGGAAGTCGGAGTGGTCTGGCTGTTGGTCGATTGGGTCGATTCTTCGGTCAAACCCAAGTCCATGGCTCCGGTGTCACCTACGACACGGGGCAATGATTCGCCTTCAACCCATTCGTATTCGACCAGTCGACCATTCACCATCTTCAACATTCGGAAGGTGGCTTTCTTTGGTCCATCAACCGTCGCTTCCGGCTCCTCGGGTTGCTCTTGTTCGGCCAACTTTCGGAGTCTTTCTTGTTCCTCTCGTCGTTCCTGAAGGTCTTTCAAGAACTTGCGGGCGCCTTCGCTGGGTTCATCGATCGCAACCGTCTCGTCGTCCGGAGCTGGGCTGCCAAGTGAAAGCGAAATCTCACCGTATTGTTTCGCGAAGGCGAACGCTTCCACGTCAGCCTTTCGAATCAGCAACTGAATATCACGTGCCGATCGTGTTCGGGGTTGGTCGGGATCAAACTTTGTGACCCCGTCGATGCCGTAGACTTTGACGCCCGTCAAAACGTCCAGTGCCATGTCGCGGGGGAACATTTCTCCCTTCTGAAAGAATCCACGAATATCAACTCGGTCGCCGGGGCTGACAAGATTGACGGTTCCATCGCGGCCGGCAGGAAGTGAAACCACGGTGTAGCCGTGGGGTACAACCTTGTCCTCAACTTCATTCATTAATTTAAGATCCAGCATCGGCTCGCCGGCAAACAAAGGCACTTTCGCAAAGCGTCCTTCAAATTGGCTGAGGTCTGCTGAGGATCCTTGAGGGATTCGATCGGCCGGCCATTGCTCCAGACGGAGCTTCTCGGCCGTGATTTCTTCTTCGGGGTTTATCGCGACGGTTGTGACCAGAATCTCGGCCATTTCAACTTTCGCGTTGCCGTTTTGAGCCTGCATCCACTGCCCGACACCGACGGCCGCAACGGTGCCGCAGATACCGGCGAGGAGCAAGAATAGTGATTTGTTTCGCATGGCGTGTTCTGGTACCGGACCAGGTAATGGCGTATCGGGTGTGGAGGACTGAGCTGGGAGGAGGCTGTCGACCCAGCATTCTTCACTCGGTTACAACTGCCGTCAGCCTGCAAAGATCGAGCTGGCAGACGCACGGCCGGTGTAATGGTTTCGCATCGCCTATTTGTTCAAGCCGACTTAATCGGCACAGATTTACAAAAACAGTAGGCATAGCGGATGATGACGCCCCTCTTACAGACGGTATTTCTGGTAGTCAAAAACACGCGTCTGATCTTACGTTCAGATAAGCATTCCGGCGTAGGCAAAATAGGCAATTGAGCCGATTGCCATGGGTATTCCGTATGGCAGCAAATACATGGTCGGTTTTCGCTCTCTTGCGATCTTGGAAAGTTCAGAAGGCTTCTTAACGGTCTTCCATTCTTCAAGAATTTGAAGCGCCATCGCGTAGTGTTTTGTCCAGTTGCCGCTTTTCCAGATCATGAACAACGCCATGATCCCGCCGACAATGGCTGTGGCGGCAAAGGCATAAAGCGTGACAACAGTGCCCAGCCATGCACCCACGCCGGCGAGCAACTTCACATCGCCGCCGCCCATTCCACCGACATTGCGGAGAACCAACAACAGCATCATCCCGACGAATGTACCTAGCAGACTCCATCCAAAGCCGGCGATACCTCCCTGAATGGTGCAATGAATCCAACCACAGACGATGAAAGGAAAGGTCAGCCAATTAGGAACCTTCAAGATGGCTCCATCAATGACTGCCGCAACAATCAAGACGACCGTGACGAACCAGACGGCCCAGTTCTCAGTAAGACCCTGGATGATCGTTTCCATGGTGTAATTCCCCGTGACTTTTCTTGAGTGGGTGAGTAGGTGTGCAAGTACGGACCGCTTGTCAGCGAGGCCCTAACATCCAACTGAACATCGCGAACAACAAAGTGATAAAACAGCATGAAAGCTGCCAAACGTGTTCTGCTGCGTCAGTGGGAAGGAGTGGATAGTTCATTGTTAAATTCGCGTTCGCCTGTGGGAGGGCGCAAAAAAAACTCGACGTGGCCGGTGCGAATGCGATTGAAGCCTTCCACCGGCCAACCGTCGAGAATCTCTCAAACAGTCTTCAGCGATTCTGCCAAAGGCAGCACCGCTGAAAACCAAAATCAGTTAGCAGCGATAGCAGCACCGACTTCTTCGAACTTCTTGTTCGACTCGGTACCAATCGTTCCGACTGCAGCCAAGCAGACGACGACGATCAAGGCCAACATCACAGCGTATTCAACTGCGGTGGGGCCATCTTCTTCTTTCAAAAACTCAACGATGCTGGTTGCGAACTTTTTCATTATTCAAACTCCTCGGTGGGAAGCTTCCAAAGGACGACTTCCGACGATGACTTAGCGGTCCGATTCAACGTGAATAGGTACCCGGAAAAGAAGCAGTCACGTCTCCAAAAGACTCGCCTTGGCAAGTGACACCGTGGCCTAAACCGCGATCTCAATCGTTCCCTTGGCAGCTCGGCAATCCTTCAGGCAAAACAAATTGTCGTGCCCACGGACCCGTAGCTTTGCGCCCCGACCTCTCGGTACGGTTTGCCTTTCTCTGGGGAGCCAGACCGTCCGCAAGTTGAATTGACCTTCGAATGGTCGAACTCGCAGCAACAGGTCTCCATGACCCGTTCTCAACAGAAACCTATGTCAGGAAACCCACGAGTCAAAAAACTATGTCTAGTCAAACATTACTTGTTTGGCAAAAGGTAGCGTTATTGCGGATGTAGCGGATAAACATCGTCGCTTCATTCCCCTGACGTTGCCGTACCAAATAAAGGGGCAACAGGCCGTGCACCAGCGGTTGTATGTCGAGCGGCGCACAATAAAAAAAACCCCGACGTCGCTTGGTAGCAACGCCGGGGCAGGATTCGGGTGCGTTTCCCGAAGAAAGGCTGTGCCGCAACAACTAGTTCGCAGCGATCGCAGCTCCGACTTCTTCGAACTTCTTGTTCGACTCGGTACCGATGGTGCCGACAGCTGCCAAGCAAACCACGACGATCAAAGCCAACATCACAGCGTATTCAACTGCGGTGGGGCCATCTTCTTCCTTCAAGAACTCAACAATGCTATTTGCAAACTTTTTCATTTTTCTATCTCTATGTTAGGAAGCGTCACAAGGTGAACACTTCCGTCGATGACTAAATGGGCCATTCCAACGTGAAAAGGAACCCGGAAAAGCAAGCGGCCAGGAAACCGAAATATGGAATCCGAACCGTCCGAAAACCTTGGGCGACGATCATCAACATTTGTTGCGACCGTCAGGCTTTCAGATTCGTGTCATCACGAACACGATCTCTACCTTGACCGTATGTCAGAAAACCAGAGAGTCAAAAAAGTGGGGTCAGGAAATCTCACCGGGATACTCCGGTGTTCCGACTGTTATGGTTCTAGCGATCGCCGAGGCCATTCCCCCCGCTGTCGCAATGTTTCTGCGACTGAGCAACCCAGACTTTAGGTCGACCACGTTATCTGCGCCCTAATCTGCGACGACGGAACAGCATTTCAAAACGTCGCGGATGAATTCAAACTTGCAGAATCAACGATGCTACAGAACAAGACAATCAAGATCGCCATCGTCACCTTCGTTTTCCTTTTCTCCAGCGGATGCGACTCTCTCAATTCAATGTCGGGCAAGACTGACGACAAGAAATTGACGCGCGGGGAAATCAATCGACTGATCAAAGACGCCGAGGACGATCTTCCCTATCGCATCGATGACGACTTTATGCTCACCAAGTTGACACTGGATTACAGCGGAACCCTAAACGGCTGGATCGTTGTCAGTGATGAATTGACGGCAAAGCTTCGAAAGGTAGGAAACGTCAAAATCGAAGAAACGATGCGCGATAACGTCTCCAATGTTGATTTGCACTCCAGCAGCGTCCCCGAAAAAGTCGTCCAGATCATCGAACAGGACGACTTCGCTATTCAGTATATTTTCGAGGACAAGTACGGATTGCCTATCGCCTCGGTGGTTGTCAGCAAAGAGACCTTGGATGGCGAGAGTCGTATCGGCCGCACTCAGGACAATCCCTTTGCCATTCGAAACGTTAGCAAAAACTCTGACAAGTAATGCTGACTACTTGTCCGAGATCACTTTTTCGATCAGTGCGGCGACGTGTTCGCCAAGCTTCTTGGAGCCTTCCGCGGTGTAGTGCACGTTCTTCGGCAGCTGGTCCTTTGAAATCGACTCGGCAAATTCGAAGAAAGGGTCCACCTCAATGCCTCCGACCTCAGCGATCACCTTGGCCGCCGCGGCGTTGTATTTTGCCGAGTCGCCGGGAACACGGCCGGCAGCGCCCTCAGGAACCGGTGTGGTTTCGCGCCAAATGACCTTCGCCCCGGTCTTTTTGAGCCGTTCGGCAATCGTCTTGATGTTTGCGGCGTATTCATCGATCGGTACTTGTTGATGTGAATCAGCTGCGGTCGGTTCGGCCAGATTCTGTCCTTTTGGCCCCATGTACTTGAGGTCGTGCAGGCCGAAATTGAAGTGGATGACATCCCATTTCCGGTCTCCGATCCAGCGGTCGATCTCTTCCAATCCTTTGGTCGTCGGTCCACAATTGGTGGCGGGTCGGAAGACGTTTGCTTTTCCTTCCAAGGCATTGCGTGCGGCAACCATGTAACCGATCGAGATCGAGTCTCCGATCAGCAGCACATTCGGCAGACGATCATCGATTTTTGGGTCCGCGAATGCAGGATTCGGTTTCCTTTGTGCGGACGCCGAAGACGCAACGGAAATCATAATCGCAAATATCAATCCCACTGAAAGCATCGACTTCATTTTTAATCTCTTCTTGTTTGGACAGACGGGCTCGCGGTGAAACACCCACTTCAGACCACCTATCGTATTCTGGATGCGTCCGCGAATCGAGCGACCGAGGGAATTCGTACGATTGAAGAATTCCTTCGTTTCGGACTAGACGATTCGGCTGCCTCCGCGGATGCCAAGCAGCTGAGACACGATTTGACGGCCGCACTCGGTCGATTGGACCGCACGTTGTTGCTGGCCGCACGCGATACCGATTCCGACGTCGGAACCGCAATCGGAACACAAGCCGAATACCAACGGGCCAAAACCGCCGATGTCATCACGGCCGCCGCCCAACGCGTGCAACAATCGTTGCGTGTACTGGAAGAGTATGGGAAAACAATCGACGTCGAATTCGCTCGACAGATCGAAACCTTGCGTTACCGCGCTTACACCGTGCATCGCCGGGTCGAACTGCAGGCAACGCAACCGGCCAGACATCGACGTCTGGCGGAATCCGTGCTTTATCTGTTGATCGATTGTAAACCAGATGAAGCCAGTTTTATTGCCACCATACGTGATCTCGCCCAAGCCGGCGTCGATATCTTTCAGCTGCGGGACAAATCGGCGACCGACCGCATGCTTTACGGTCGCGCAAAGTTGGGTGCCGCGGTCGCACGCGAGTGCAACGCGTTGTTCATCGTCAACGATCGAGCAGACATTGCGCTGTCGGCCGACGCCGATGGAGTCCACGTCGGGCAAGATGAGTTGTCGGCGATGGTGGTGCGCCAGATCCTGGGCAGTGATCGGCTGGTCGGCGTATCGACTCACAACATCGCACAGGTCCACGAAGCGATCGCCGATGGTGCCGACTACATCGGTTGCGGGCCGACGTTTCCGAGTACGACGAAGTCATTCCAGGAACAAGCCGGTACCGCGTTTTTAGATCAGGTCCATCGTGAAACCGCCGGCACACCGCGGCCGGCATTCGCCATCGGGGGAATCAAACCCGACAACGTTGATCAGGTCATCGCCAGCGGTTTCCACCGCATTGCAGTGACCGCCGCGATCAACGACGCGGATGACCCGGTGATTGCGGCGCAAGAGTTACGAAGCACTATCCAGCGGTGACTTTGACTTTGACCGGTTTCCAATCGACCACATGAATTTCCACGCGTCGAAAGCCGCGAAACTCGTTAATGACCGGACGATAGGCGATTTGTATCGGCCCGTCACAAGCGTTCAACTCGTCACACCAATCACCGCCACCAAAGGCCACGGCGCGCACCGATTTTCCACCTTGGTCCAGACGCATGGTTAAGTGCCTGTCGCCGCTTCCCATTCGTCGGGCCGGTTCGGCCAATGTCACTTGCTGACAAAGTAATGTCGGTCGCGGGTTACCCGCCCCGAAGGGTTCAAGCGTTTCGATTTGTTTGACGGTGTTCAAATTTAATTGGCTGAATGATGCTTCGGCATCGATCACGATTTCCGGTTCGATCTCGTTTTCTGACCACTGCTGAGAGATGGCTTCGCAAAAATCGTCACGAAACTCGTCGATTTGGCGCTCGTCGATTGTCAATCCTGCGGCGGCCTTGTGACCACCAAACCGTACCAATCGATCGCTGCATGCCGCCAGTGCCGCGTGCAAGTCGATCGCCGTGCCTCCGACCCGGCCCGATCCGACCGCTTCCGCTTTACCCGAAGCGTCCATCGACAGGATGATGACCGGTTTCGCATATTTGTCACTCAATCGGCCGGCAACGACCCCGATCACGCCCTGATGCCAACCGACTCCGGCCAATACCAACGCCGGATCTTTGGTTGCGTCAAAACGTTCTTTGACTTGCTTTTGAGCCGCCAGGGTGACGCTGCGCTGCAAGCTGTCACGATTCTTGTTCAATTGGTCGATGTACTCCGCCAACGCCTTGGCTCGCTCCACGGCAGAAGTCGTTAACAACTCGACACCCAATTGAGCTTGTCCGAGTCGACCAGACGCATTCAATCGCGGCGCGATACTGAACGCGATACTTTCCGTGTTCAACGTTGACGCTTCGTCGATTTTGGCGATCTTCATTAACTCGGCGAGTCCGGGCAGCGGTTCGGTGCCCAACATCCGTAGTCCATGTGCGACCAGGATTCGATTCTCGTCGACCAGCGGAACGACGTCCGCGACGGTTCCGATTGCCGCCAACGAAAGCGATTGCATCAGGTAACGACGCATTGGCTCGGTTACCTTTTTCGAACCACACGCCTGCTGGCACAGCGACCAGGCCAATTTGAACGCGACCCCCGCACCGCACAACTCACCGAACGGATAACTGGTGCCGGGCAATCGCGGGTGCACAATGGCATCGGCCTCGGGAAGGCTTTCGTCCAATGTGTGGTGGTCGGTGATGACCAGTTGAACGCCAAGCTCTTTGCAAAGCTCTGCACAGGCGATGCTGGTGATCCCACAATCCACCGAAATAATCATTTTCTTGCCACGGTCGGCCAGCTTTCCGATCGCGTCGGCATTCAAGCCGTATCCTTCTTCCAACCGATTGGGCACATGGTAGGCGACATCGGCACCCAGCAATTTCAAACCGTTGTACAGAATCGCTGTGCCGGTCATCCCATCGCAGTCGTAGTCGCCGTAGATCGCGATCGGCGTTTTTGCTTTGATCGCGGAGGCGATTAATTCAGTCGCCTCGGGAACTCCGGGCAACTCCTGCGGGTCACGTAGGCCGGTCAGCTTGGTGGATAAAAAGCTGTCGGCAGCCTTCGAATCGTAAACGCCGCGGCTGACAAGAAGTTGTGCGACGACGGCGGGCAGACTGGACTCTCGAATCAGTTGGTCCACGCGGGAGG
>JAGQPO010000696.1 GCA_020426665.1 Planctomycetales bacterium | reverse complement strand
TACTATTGGGCTGTCTCTTGTCAGTCGAATCGTTTGCTGCCGACCCGCCTCCTTACGAGCACGGCCCCGATTCCCAACCGAACGATTCAGTGCCTCATGGCGTGGTTACCCAGCACGTCTGGCTGTCGAGTCGGGTTTTTCCGGGCACCAAGCGTCATTACAGCGTCTACGTCCCGAAGCAATATGATGGCCAGACGCCGGCGGCGCTGATGGTGTTCCAGGACGGGCACGCATTTCAGGGGACGACGGGTGATTTCCGCTTACCGGTTGTGTTTGACAATTTAATCGCCAAAGGCGACATGCCGGTCACGATCGCCGTGATGATTGATCCGGGGTACACCGGTGAATTACCGGAGACGCGTGGTTGGCGTCCTCGACCAGAGAACAGGAGTGTTGAATACGACACCGTCAGCGGCGACTATGCCGAATTCCTGGTCACAGAAATCTTGCCGGAAATCGAAAAGCAATACCGAATCACTTCGAATCCCGAACTGCGGGCAATCTGCGGAAACAGCTCCGGTGGGATCTGTGCGTTCGGTGTGGCATGGCATCGCCCGGATCAGTTTCGCAAGGTGCTCAGCCACATCGGTAGTTTCACTAACATTCGGGGCGGCCATCACTATGCAGCGATGATCCGCAAAACGCCGAAGAAGCCGATCCGCGTATTCTTGCAAGACGGTGAAAACGATTTGGACAACGAGCACGGAAACTGGCCACTTGCAAATCAGCAGATGGCCAAGTCGCTTGCCTTTGCGGGCTATGATTACAAGTTTGTTTTTGGGACTGGCGCCCACAACGGTAATCATGGTGGAGCAATCTTCCCAGACTCGCTGCGATGGTTGTGGCGAGGTTGGAAGGATTTGACGCCTTGATGCTTCGTCCACGAGATTCAAAGAGTTCGGCGTCCGCCCCCAACATACTCGCCAAGGAACTGGTCATTTCCCAGAACGATCCTTTAGATGCCGGCACTGACAATACAGTCAATACAGTCCCGGGCAGCCTCACTGACAATTCGACTGCGGTCGACATCAAGTTTTCGGTGCCGTTTGTGCATCGATTGCGAACCACGCGTCATGTTGCGGGCGCGGATTTCCCGACGCTCCTTGGTGTGTTGACTCCTGGCAGTGTTGGCCCAGCGAAGGTCTTGTTGGTTGCCGAACGCCCGGTCGCCGATGCCGCCGGTCATGTCGCGGAACTCGCACGTCGTTTGGGAGAGTGCCCCGATATTGAATTAGTGAGAGACGTATTGTTGGTCAGCGGCGGCGAAGACGTTAAAAATGATTTGTCGTGTGTCGAAGAGATCCTGAACCAAATCAACTCGTACGATTTGGATCGACGCAGCTACGTTATCGCGATCGGCGGCGGCGCGATGCTGGACGCGGTCGGATATGCCGCTGCCATCGCCCATCGCGGTGTTCGACTGGTTCGACTGCCCACGACGACGCTTGCCCAAGGCGATAGCGGAGTCGGTGTGAAGAACGCCATCAACTACTTTGGCAAAAAGAACTGGGTCGGCACGTTCAGTGTGCCCTGGGCGGTGATCAATGACGCGTCGCTGTTGGAATCGCTATCCGATCGAGATTTTTGCAGCGGATTTAGCGAATCGGTCAAGGTGACGTTGTTGAAGAGTCGCGATGAATTCGATTGGTTGTGTGACAATGCCGACCGGATTCGCAACCGAGAGATGTCCCTTGCGACGCGGGCGATCGCGACCAGTTGTGAACTGCATCTTCGTCATATCACCGAAGGCGGCGATCCGTTCGAGATGCTGGAGGCGCGGCCGCTTGATTTCGGCCACTGGTCGGCGCACAAATTGGAACCGATCACCGACTTTCAAGTCCGGCACGGCGAAGCTGTTGGCATCGGTGTGGCAATCGACTGTTTCTATTCACACCTCAAGCTCGGCTTTCCATTGTCCGACGTTCAACGTGTCTGTGACTGTTTGAGCCGGTTGGGGCTACCGCTTTGGCATCAGGCCTTGTCACCGCTGGATCGATTGCTCGCCGGGCTGGAAGAATTCCGCCAACACTTGGGCGGTCGATTAACGATCACAATGTTGCGAGGCGTTGGAGAACCCGTTGACGTTCACGAAATCGATACGCCTACAATGGCGAAAGCGATCGAGATGTTGCATCACGTAGGTCAACCTCTCCGAGGCTGATGCCGACAACAAATAGCAGAGTAAGTCATGCTGTGCATGACGATACGACTTTTGCATCTGCACCAATTGGAAGACACAATGGTCCGGCAGAACCATTCCACGATCCGTCAGGAGCGACAACGTGAGTCAGACATTTAAAGAACGTGTCGAAGTGTTCTGGAATTGGTTTCCGGAGGTTTCTAGTCGTTTTTTCGAGACCATCGAGTCGGGTAAATGTGCCGAACTTGCCGACGAGGTCTCGGAGTTCATGGCCAATACAATGCCGGGATTGGCATGGGTGTTCGGACCGGGCGAAAATGGCGGCCACAGCTTTACCGTCTCCGGCGAAGGAATGGTGGCACGGCAATTATTGGCGGAATATTGGCTGGACCAAGAAGTCCCGCTGAAGGGCTGGACGTTCTATCAATCGCGCCAGCCCAATCGTCACCTGGAAAGTATCGCCGTCGAAATCGGCAACCTCGGCCGCGTCGACGCGGAAACGATGCTGATAGAAACGACTGTCGATGACCAGCAAGAATTGCTGGATATCGTCGCCTGGCATCCGCTATTTGCCGAGCTTTCCGAAGACCATCACGCCCAGCTGTTGTTTCTGTTGTTGGACGAGACGCTCGGGGAATTCGGAACGCAAACTTGGATCGGCGGAATCGAAATCGATGAAATCGCCCCGGACGCAGTGGACGGACGAAAAACGCATCGGTTAATTGACTTGCCGAAGTTTATCAACGACATCAAACGTTACCACGGCTGGGAAAAACTGTCCCCGATTCGTTCCTACACCGGATATTCGATCCGCACACAACAGCCGATTCTTCGCGGGGACACGATCGCCGGAACGACGTGTATTCCCCGATTGGTTTTTGAATTGATCGAGGAAGGAGGACGTTTGGACGAAGACCCGTTGGACGGAACGGGCGCATCGCTGGCCTATTTGCAAATCGACGGTGCCGTGTTTCCAAGTGGCGATGAAGCCGGTGTTCGTCACAACATCGAAGAGGCGTTGGAAGAGACATTGGAATCGAACCAACTCGGACGCCCTCTGGGCGGCGCCGCGGGTACCGAGTCATCGTATATCGATCTGCTGTTGATTGACGGTGATCGGTCACGCGCCGCAGTTGACGAAACCATGCGTCGGCTGGAACTGGCCGACCGCTACCGGTGGCATGGTTTTTCATGACATGCGGCGGGACCTTCAAAAAGAGTTTTATTGGATTGGAATTCTGTTGCTTGTGATGTGGCTGGTTCGGATCGTGGATGCCACGATTCCGGCGTCCTTGGTCGACTACGGATTGCAGCCCAGGCGGTTGATCGGTTTGCCAGGGATCGTGACGATGCCGTTCTTGCACGGCGGGTTTGGCCATTTATTCAGCAACACAACTTCGCTGGGAATCCTTTTGGCGTTGTTGGTCAGCTCGCAAAAATCGCCGTGGCTATTGGTGGCGCTGACATCACTGATCGGAGGTTCTTTGCTGTGGCTCGTTGGCCGCGACGCAAACCATGTCGGGGCAAGTGGATTGGTTTTCGGGCTGATCGGACTGCTGATCGTTAGCGGATTCCTGCACCGTCGACTTGTCCCCGCCGTCGTCGCGGTTGTTGTCGGCATCCTGTTCGGAGGCACATTGTTGTGGGGGCTGCTCCCCGGTAGCCACCCACAGGTTTCATGGGACGGTCACCTGAGTGGATTGATCGGCGGCGTCGTGGTCGCATTCTGGTCACGCGACTCGACGCCGCTGGAACGATTATTCCGCCGCCGAACCGATCTTGGAAAGAAGCGGTAAGTTCCAAGTTCCAAGTTCCAAG
>JAGQPO010000695.1 GCA_020426665.1 Planctomycetales bacterium | reverse complement strand
ACCGTGCCCGCTTCCGAAGTTTCCGCGATTGCGAGCTTCGATCATATTGTCCGTAGTGATCGTGTCGTATAACGTCCCCGAAGACCAGCGTTGGTGCGGCCCGGAAGCTTCGTTGGAATCCACCGCCACGCCGTCTAGAAAAACGTTGGGGCCGCGGTTGCGCCACGACGAATTGTTGACAAAATCGTGCCGTCCGTTTTCCGAATACAGGTTCCGCATTAACACGAATTGACCGTCGATCGTAAATGGATAACGACGCGCTCCCGTGATGATTGATACAGGATCTAAACTTTGCGCGTCATCGACGGTTACACGCATCGCGCGACTGGTCGCGTGTACGGTAGCAAAAACGAAATGCTGGCCGGTGACGTCTCGCACCCAAGCATCTTTCACCGATTGCAATTCAATGAATGTACTCGCATGTGCCTCGTCGGTCTCTCCGACGAAGTCGGACACTCCTCGGATTTTCTCGATTCCAACATTTTCGATTCGCGGAAAGGTATATCGAAAGACGGTTCCGCCGCCGTACTGTTGCTCGAAGGTCGACATCAGCGGCGCGTTGAAAAATACACGGTCACCTTCGATCCTTGTGATCACCCGTTCGTACAAATGATCAAAGTTTCCTCCGGGTTCCCATTGGATTACGGTGCCTCCGTCGCTGCGCGGCGGAATCATATCCATCCCGATCGCGGTGATCCACTCGGCCGTACTTGGGCGTTTGACGATGACTTCGTCACCGACGCTCCAATTCGATGTTGAATCAACTCGAACACTGGTTGCGCCGATCGGCACATATTTGTCGACGATGTTGTGTGTTGTATTGGAAACGCCTGACGCAAATCCCGCCGACTCGCCAACAACGATTACCGAACGTTGAACCGTTCCGGTTGCTCGCACGATGGTGCTGCTCTGTGGATCCACTCCGTCGCCGACGCCACGCAATACGACACCACTTTCCAGAATCACCAATTGGTCACTGATCTGAAATTCGCCTGCGGTCAACTGTACGACGCCGCGATATCCGTCGGCGTCCAGCGGGAACGCGCCCACCTGGTCAATCGCGGCTTGAATCGATGCCATGTCATCACCGGCGATCGGTGACACCGTTACAAAACGCGATGGATCAATTGTCGCCTGAACATCGGGCACAGGTTCATCACTGTTGCGATAACCGGCCGCAGAGAAATCCGCGATTCGGTTGCCTTGCGAGTCCAGCGGGTGAATCAGTCGACCCGATTCACCGTAGTAAGCGAGTGATGATTCGCCGACGGTGTGTTGCACTTCCTGAACACGAATGTTGTCCAGCCGCATTGTTCCCAAGCCGACGGTTCCCCAGGCATAAACACGAAACGTCACCGCAGTGGTTTGGCCCTGGAGACTGGGAATCCCTTCCAGCGGAACGATGACCGAATCAAAAACGTCTTCGCTAGTGATCACTCCGTCGG
Source organism: Planctomycetales bacterium (assembly GCA_020426665.1). Lineage (GTDB taxonomy): Bacteria > Planctomycetota > Planctomycetia > Pirellulales > Pirellulaceae > Stieleria. The sequence continues at coordinate 4,400 of JAGQPO010000695.1, read as the reverse complement.
CAAGCTTCGTTGCGAAATTGTCTCCACCTGGCCCCGGATCATTGTCAAAGTACAACGAATAACTGTTCTTTGAATCCGGGTCGTTACGACGGATCTGCATGCTGAACCGCGCAAGACTTAACAAGTAACCGGGTGCCGGGGTAATCGTCAACTCAAAGTAGTCGGCTTGGCCTCCCGCCGGCGTCGGCTCGGTCGTTTCGTCAAACGCGCCACCCAATGCAAGACCATTCGGCGGCAGGCCATTACCGGTCCAACCTAAGCTGAGCGGAGAACTAATGTCGCTGGCGGTGGTTTCGGCATGTGTGTCCACCGAAAACAACTCCGGTGTCGCCGCCGTATGGTTGGCGAATTCATAGAACGCCACATCAGCACCAGCGGCAAGCATCTGACGACGCTCCAAACACTGCGCACGTAAACGTCGATTGGATGGAGTTTGAATCGTTGCTTTTCTGCGTCTGGGAGCTTTCATCGGCGGATTATAGTCGCAAATCCGCCACCTGGTGCATATCGCTGGAAACCCCAACCCGAGGTTTTCTCGACTCGGACCGCCCTCTCGTACATACTATACGGACATACCCCAACACGAGAGCGACGACCAAGTACTGTATCCATGAACTCACGACCATCGCACCGCAAGCACCGCCGAGATCCCTCCAAATCAAAGCGTCAACTTCACAGGCGCCGGCGTCATTTGAGGGAACCATTAAGACGACTTCAACATGAGCATCTGGAATCGCGTCTTTTGCTGGCCGGCGATCCGCCGCGAATGCTTCGCGATGTCAATGTCGAAATCCCGGGCTCCCGTCCAACCGAAATCATCAAGGTCGGCGACCAGGTTTTTGTATCCGCCGATGATGGAATACACGGTCGAGAACTGTTTGTCAGCAACGGAAGCGACCCGCCGCGTCTGGTGAAAGATATTTCCCCGGGGTTCGAAGGCTCGGACCCGAGCAACCTGACCGATGTTGACGGCACTCTGTACTTCGTTGCCGACGACGGAATAAACGGACGTGAGTTGTGGAAAAGTAATGGGACCGCCGCGGGCACAATGTTGGTCCTGGATATTTTTCCCGGAATGTCGGACTCTGGAAACATTCACTCATCAAGTCCTTCGTCTTTAACCGTCGCGACGACCACCAGCGGATCCGTTTTGTTTTTTGTTGCGGACAGTCCCGTCGGCGTTGAATTATGGAAGGCCGATGCGGGTGGTGCATCGCTGGTGTTGGACCTTAACGGCGGAGTCGACGAATTCGACAATCCGCGAAGTTCGACGCCGCGCGATCTGACGTTCTGGCCCGAACACACGGACCAAGACTTAAATCTCGTGCCGCCGACCCTGTACTTTTCCGCGGAAACTGAAACGTTGGGAAGAGAGCTGTGGAGGACCGTGCTGAACGACGGAAACACGACGACGTCACTCGTCAAAAATCTGTTTGCTGACCCTATCGGCGCGACGCCGAATTCATCGAACCCCACCGACATTATTCTTTACAAGAGCCAACTGTTCTTCGCGGCAAGCGGTGGCGAAATTGATGGTGAAGGAAACGTCACAAGCGAGGGTCGAGAACTTTGGCACAGCGACGGTACAGCCGGCGGCACTGAGCTCTATGCGGACATCTTTCCCGGCTACAGCGACACCGAGCAACAGGTACCATTTAATTCCAGCCCAATTCGTATGACTGAACACAAAGGCGGTCTTTATTTCGCAGCGCTCGGACCGTCGACCGGCAGCGAGTTGTGGCGTACCGACGGTGAAACGGCTCCGACAATGGTTGCCAACATCCGCGGCGGTTCTGGAAGTTCGGCGCCGGCGGACCTGACCAGCACCGAGGGATACTTGTTTTTCACCGCCGATGGTGGTCAAGGCCGAGAGCTTTGGCGCACCGACGGCACCACCGCCGAAACCAAGATCACGCGTGACATTCGCCCAGGAACCGGATCACCGTTCTTATTTACACGCGGTTACGCCGCACTTGGATCATCGGTCATCTTTGGCGCCGACGACGGAACGTTAGGCCCGGAGGTTTGGATCAGCGATGGGAGTCTTGAAGGAACACATCTGCTGAAGGAAATTCAATTTGGCAGAAACTCCGCGGTGACTCCGGGGGCATTTTCCAGCATCGACGGCGGAGTCTACTTTGGAGTCAGCGATCAACTGTGGAAAACAGATGGGACAGAGGAAGGGACGGCGCGATTTGCGCTGAACACTATTGCGACCGTCGGTTCGTTTGAACCTTCCTTCTCGGACATAGGTCCCCCGACATTCGCGATGGCCAACGGCCTGTTGTTCTTCGCCAGTGACGACGGCAAGAACGGAGTCGAACTGTGGAAATCCAACGGCTCGCCGTCGGGGACAAAGATGGTGCGTGACATTTCCCCGGGCACGACGATCACTTTTCCCGGCAGCACGATCGAGACTCCGAACAGCTCGCGACCTAAGGAGCTGACCGCGGTTGTCGATAAAGTCTATTTTCGCATTGAAGATGGCGATCAGTTGATGGTCAGCGACGGAACGGAAAGCGGAACCGTTTCGTTGGGGAACGTGGCGGCCGAACATTTGACTTCATTTGCAGGCAAGCTTTTTTTTGCAGGCCGAACCGCTGCGTCGGGAACTGAACTTTGGGTCAGCGACGGCACTCAAGAAGGTACGGTCATGGTTGCCGACCTGGCGACCGGCGCGGCCAGTTCATACCCCAGCAAACTTACCACCGCCGGTGGCAAACTTTTCTTCGTGGCGGATGATGGCAGCGGCACGGAGTTATGGACAACCGACGGGACGCAGCAAGGAACCGTTAAACTGGACATCTCACCGGCCGGCGGAAGTTACCCGACACAGCTTACGCCGGTCGATGGTCGGGTCTTTTTTCGTGCCAACGACCAAACACACGGCAACGAACTGTGGGTCAGTGACGGGACACAAGAAGGGACAATGATTGTTCGTGATCTGGCAATCTCACCATCAATCGACTACGGCTCCGACCCGATTCCATTGACAGGTTTGAACGGGAACTTGCTGTTCTTTGCCGATGACGTAAGCCATGGCCAGGCGTTATGGAAGACCGACGGGACATCCGAAGGGACCGTCATGGTGAAAGATATCTGGCCCAGCCTTTCGTACGATTACGAATTCATGGGAAATGAAATCGATGGCGGCGCGGCCGGACTGGTTGCCGTCGTCGGCGGCAAAGTTTTCTTCCCCGCAGAAGACGGCACCCACGGCACGGAACTATGGAGCAGCGATGGAACGACCGCGGGAACAACGATGGTGGGCGACTTGTTTCCTGGCGAAGAGTCGTCTCGACCGTCGGAACTGACTGTCAACGGCGACAGGCTATTCTTCGCGGCAAACCAGGGATCGGCGGCACCCGACGAATTTGGTTTTCATGACTTTCTGGGACGTGAGCTTTGGTCTAGCGATGGAACGGCCGGAGGAACTTCGGTCTACGCTGAACTGAACACGACCAACAACAATGGCAGCCAGCCGCGATCGCTTGCCGCCTTTGGTGGTGGGCTGCACTTCATCGCCGATGACGGAATTCACGGCCCGGAGGTTTGGACCACCTCGCTTCGACTGGACGAAGACGATCTTCTGTTTGAAACGCTCGCCCGAGACATCGCGTATCGTGACGCTCTGGATGGCACGACGCCGATTGTACGGAACGACACGATCAATCTGGCGGCGTTGGGATACAATTCGCCCTTCGTTTTCACCGTCGACCTGGTGATTCACGACACCATGACAGGATTCGACGCCTACGGCTTGGTCGCGGCAAATGCAGATCCGATCTTGGCGATCCGCGGCTCGGCAAACATCGACGATTTCTACTCCGACCTGCTGCCCGAAGGCATTGGGGTCAATCAGTATGAAGAAAATAAAACTGCATTGTTCAATTGGATCAACCAAGTCAGCACACCAAATCACCCGGTATCGATTACCGGGCACAGTCTGGGCGGCGCGCTGACACAATTGGTTGCATCCGCATATACCGCAGCCAATGGAAAGCTTGGTCAAATCGTTACGTTCAACGCTCCTGCGATCAATGAGACTCCTGCGGATGCGTTTGTTTCGAGCAACGCTCAACGCGTGATGCACTACATTACTGATGGGGATCCCGTAAGTCTGGCGGGGTATAAGTTCATTGAGGGCGCATGGCGAAGATCGTATTTCAGCGATCTGAACATTGCCCACAATCACCAGTTCCCCGTGCTGGTTGATTACTCAATCGCGGACGATCCTTCCACACCTGGTCTAGATCGACGATTTCGTGCACCCGACATCGCTTTCGAAGAGTATGCAGACACCAGCATTCTAAATGATCCACTGTTCCATCACACCGACAGTGACTATTTCTTCTGGCTTGCTGCCGCACAGGCCCTAACAAGTTCAGACGATGATCTTG
>JAGQPO010000694.1 GCA_020426665.1 Planctomycetales bacterium | reverse complement strand
TGACCTACTCGCTTGCGAATCAAAGACGTTGATCGCTCCGCGATCATGACGCTTTGATCGCGGAGTGATCAGCGACTATCGCTACCTAATCTTTTCCAGATCGGCACGCTTGTCTTCGTAGGTTTCACAGAAAACCAGTGCTCGAGGATCAGGATCTTTGTCCCACCCGATGCAGGCTTGCGAATAGATCTCGGGCCACCAGTTGCGATGTTGTGTTAGACCTTGATCACGATACGATTTCCAATGGCTAAGAACCTTGGACCAACACGCGTCCCCATAGCTGAGTGCGTCCTTCAGCGATTCGTAGCGGGGGACATACCAACGTCGCCCGATCTGGGCGTGCAGGACTTCGTCGGCCCAGTCAAAGTCTTGAAACACTGCGGATAACGGATCGCCACTTTCGTTTGCCACTTCCCATTCGTAGCGTTTCCCGGTGCGCGGCATCAGATTTTGTTCAATGAAAAACAAGACGCCGTGACGTTCGCGGGCATTCAGTTGCAGGTTCAAGTTGCGTGACCAAGTGAAGTTGATCGGGATTTGACGCCAATCGATGCCCAATGCGACAAACCCGACTTCGCCCATCATCGCGTGGCGTGCTTCGTCCCACAACTGACGCGACATTTCCAGATGAAATTCCCAGGGTTCTTCCTGACGGAGCTCGACAAGGATGCTGGCCATCATCTCGGGCACGTCTAGTTCCCGGATTCGTTTGTAATACATCATCAGCGTTTTGTCTTGCGCCGAAAAATCCTGGTCGTACAAGAATGCTTCCGGATTCACGCCCGCGTTGTACGGGTCTTGAAAACGTTCGTCACGTCGTGGTTCGTTGTCATATCGATAGGGAGTGACGCTGTGCCAAGGCGGCGGCGGGTCTTCACCTGTTGCTTGCACGCCATCGATTTCTCCGGCCGCGTCGATACAGGTCCTCAAGTAATCGATCCACGGCTGACGTTCGGCGATCAAGGATTCGTCGTCCATCTGTTTCAGCGCCGCGGAGCCGAAGTCGACCAATTCGCCGATCTCGAAATGAATCAGCCTGGCCACGCGAACCGTCGGAGCGTCAGCCAAGGGGTGGGCGTCCGATCGGATTCGATCACAGGCCTGGAGCACGGCCGGCACCACGACGGTGTAAACGCCGGCCAGGAACGCCGGTGTCGTCGGTGAACATTCGACTTCGTCCATCAGTCGGGCCAACGCCGGGTCGGGAACGGATTCCAGTCCCAGCGGCGGTTCTCGCATCTCACCCACTCGGCGGCGCAGCAAAGTTACCTGTTCGGCGCACAGATAGGCATGGTAGCTGAATGCCGTCTTCAACTCGTAAATCGGCTCGGCGGTGATCCTTTCGGTCAACATTTCGTGCAGCCGCTTCAGCACATAGTGCAGCCGCTTGAGACGTCCCAAACTTTCATCCAGGCTCCAAGTTCCATCGACAGCACGAGCCATTGAGCATAGCCCCGCCAGCGGCGGGATGCCAAGATAGGACTGGTATTCGTTGTGTTGTTTCATTGAACGCTCCGATATAATTTCCGATCGCCCCTAAGCAACGTAGCGGATCGCATTTATCCTAACCCGCTTTTACGCTGCTTGCCTGATCTCTTGACCGCTTTCGTCTCTCGCAACCGTTAAACGATGTCCATCAATTCTGACCAACCGCTCGCGGATCTTGATGAATGGGAAGCCGACTTGATACGTCGCTATCCCGAACCCAATAAACCGGCCGAAGATTTTCGCAATTATGGCGAAAACACGCGACCGGGGGTGAAGGAGTTCTACCAGCTGAATCATCGATTTCAAACGTACGATTTTGTGCAAAGCAAGCGGGCGCAATTTGTTCCACTGCGACACAAAAAAATGGGCGTTTGGGAAGCGATGGAGTATCTCAACGAGTTGGTCGATGATAGTGACCCCGACACGGATCTGTCGCAAATTGAACATCTGCTGCAGACCGCCGAATCGATTCGTGCCGATGGACACCCTCGCTGGTTCATCTTGACCGGGCTGATTCACGATCTCGGTAAAATCCTGTGTTTGTTTGGCGAGCCGCAATGGGCCGTCGTTGGCGACACGTTTCCAGTCGGATGCGCATTCTCGGATCGAATCGTCTTCCCGGAATTCTTCGCCGAGAATCCGGACTCAAACGACGCGCGATACAATTCGCTCTACGGAGTCTACGAACCAAACATCGGGCTCTCCAATGTCACGCTTTCCTGGGGGCACGATGAGTATCTTTACGAAGTCGTCAAGGAACGAATGCCGGAAGAGTCGTTGTACATCATCCGGTATCACTCGTTTTACCCGGGACATCGGGAGTCGGCTTACGATCACCTGATGAACGAACACGATCAAAAAATGTTCCGATGGGTACGGGCTTTTAACCCCTATGATTTGTACACGAAAAGCGATGCCCGTCCGGACGTTGCTGCGCTGCGACCGTTTTACGAAGAATTGATTGACGAATTCTTGCCCGGTCAACTGGATTGGTGACGGCGGCGGCGTTGACACCGCAATCACGTGGCCTGTTATTCGATGCAGACCGCAGTTTGTTACCCCGTGACGGTGACTTCGGGGAAAGCCCCTTGAGGCGTTTTGGTCATGCGATAGATCGCGGGAACGAAAAACAGCGCCAACAGTGTTGCACCACCCACTCCGCCGGCAATTGCAACCGCCAACGGCGGCCAAAACTCACCGCCGTCGATGATCAATGGCGTGAATCCGGCGATCGTCGTGCATGTCGTTGCCACGACGTGGCGGGTGCATCGGATCACGGTCTGGACGACATCATCAAGTGAGGTTGCCGATCGCTGCTGTAACGCCGCTAGGACGACGATCGAGTCGTTGATCGCAACTCCGATCAGCCCCATGATGCCGATGATCGCCATAAAACCAAATGGATATCCGCCGACCCATAGTCCGATCATCCCCAGAGAGCCGCTGAAAACGGCCACCACCAAGATCATTCCGGCCATCCGAAACGAACCGAACGACAACACCAAGACGGCGATCATCACCACTCCCAGGACACCGGCATTTGCCATTAAGTTGCCCACCGCATCGTCACGTTGCGATGCCTCCCCGCCGTAGTCAATGCTGTAACCGACCGGTAATTTGAAACCGGATTGATGGAGCTGTTTTTCAAACGCCGCCAGCGAGACCGAAGGCAGCGTGCCGGCTGTGATGAAGCCGGAGATTAAATTCATCCGCTTGCGATTCATTCGTGGGATCACCGCGATCTCGCCACGCAGTGTTACGTCGGCGATACTTTCAATGGGCACCCGAATGTCATCGGACTGCACTTGCAAGGTGTGGATCGATTGGATGTTCATGCGTCTTGCCGCCCCGACTCGGACAAGAATCGGGATCTGTTCCGTGTCCTCCAGTACCGATCCCGCCGGCACACCTTCCAGTAATCCGTACAACTGTTCGGAAACATCCGAAGGTCGCAGTCCGGCCATCTTTGCGTCGGCCGTACGGACATCAAACGTCACCGTCGGCTGTGTTTCGTTCAACAACGCCTTGGTGTGAATGACATCGGGCGCGGCGGCAAGTGCGACACGAACCTGGTCACCCAGTTCCGTCAATCGCTCCAAGTCGGGGCCAAAAACTCTGATTTCAATAGGTGCGTCAAACGGCGGCCCCTGTTCGAGTTGCCGAAACAGCACTCGCGCACCCGGAACGAGCTTGTCCGCCTGGTGTTGGAGATCGCGTAAAGCCGATTCGATACCTTCGGCCGCGTCCATCTGGACAATTGCATTTGCAAAGTTGGGAACACCTCGCCGATTATTGATCACGTTGTAGTAAAACATCGGTGCACTTTCGCCGAAGTACCAATTGACGGTTTCAGCGCCCGCCCGGTTGACCAGCTCCGTTAACTGACTTGCCGCTCGGTACGTTTCATCGATCGACGCGTGCACCGGCAATTCCAATTGGATGTGAAATTGATCACGATCCGCAGGCGGGAAGAATTGCTCCGGCAATCTTGTTGCGACTATGAATCCCACAATCGGCAACAGGATTCCGGCCGCGATTCCCCGAGCCGGCTTCGCAAGCAACCAAGTCAAACTTCGTTGATAGACCCTCAGCACGCTTTGACTGGAGATCCCGTGCGTCAGGCAACGACGCGTCGAAGATGTCTGGTGGTCCTCGGATTTTGGGACGACGACTCGCGCCGCAACAACGGGGATGACGGTCAATGCAAAAAACAGCGAAGCGGTGATCGCAAGGATCACACTGATGGAGATTGATCCGACGAATTCGCCCGCGTTGCCCGGCATCATCGCGATCGGAGCAAATGCGATTGCAGTGGTTGCCGTTGAACCCGCCAACGGTACGGCAAGGTGATGGACCATCTCACGTACCGCATCGATCCGGCGCCGTCCGTTGCCAATCGCCGTTGCCACCTCGTCAACCGCAACGATGGCGTTGTCGATCAACAGCCCCAGCGCAATGATCATTCCGGTGACCGACATCTGATGAATCGGTACGCCCAGCACCCGTAAGCCGAACAGCACTGAAAACGCCGACAGCGGTAACGACAATGCCACGACCATCGCGCTGCGCCATCCCATCAGGATCAAGACAACCAAAACCACAGCCGACGCGCCGATCACCAGGTTGCCGGCGAGTGCCACCAGCCGGCGATCAACGTATTCGTTTTGGTCCAGCGGGATCGTGATGGAAATGCCCTCCGGAAGACTCGACCGGAAAGAATCCAGAACGGCTTGTGCTTTGGGACGCCACACATCCAGACGCTCGTTCGGGCGGACCAACACCCCAAGACTGACGGCGGGGCTGCCATCAACCATCGCCATCCGAGTCATCGGGTCCGGAGTTCTGCGGGTGATCGTTGCCAAGTCATTCAATCGAATCATTTCGCCGTCGGCGCCGGACTGAATCAATGTTTCCCCAATCCGATCGGACTGCATGAATTGGTTCGCCATCTCGATCACCAAATCACTTCGGCCCGACCTCAGGATGCCGGCCGAATCCTTCACGTCCGCCGAATGCAGTGCACTCGCTACGTCATCGACATTTAAACCCAGATCGGCCGCCAATTCCGGGTCAATTGAAACCGTGATCTGTTCGCCCGGATCGGCGAACCGGTCAACAACTTCGGTTCCCGAGATCGCTTGGAAGTCGTTTTCAAGTTGTTTCGCGTATCGTCGCAAGATCGTCCAGTTCGTCGGATCGTTCCGCTGCCAAACCAATGCCGTAATCAATGCGTAGGCTCGCACATCGATTTCATCAAACACCGGGCGGCCAGCCTCGGCTGGTAATTCGGCGACGGTGTCATTCAGTTTCGCACGCACATCGCTCCACACTTCATCGGTCGCGTCGACATCTTCCCGCAATTCAATTTGAATCGTGCTAATGCCGGGTCTACTTTCACTGGTGATCTTTTTGATCTCTTCGACTTCCTGGAGCCGCTCCTCCAACGGTTCGGTGATCAGAGCTTCGATGCGTTCCGCGTCGGCACCCGGCATCCTTGTCGCGACCAACGCGCCTCGCTGGCCGATGATCGGGTCTTCCATCCGAGGCATGACGGCAAGCGAGCTTAGGCCGCTGACGACGACCAGCCCGACAACCAGAACTAGGGCCCGAGGGTTGCGGTAAAACCAAGTGGCAGGATCCGAGGCGGGATGGTCGGTCATTCAATTCCCGATCGTTGGAGCGCAAACGAATCGTTCGATTCGACAGGGGCCACTTTCATTCCCGCAGTCACGCGATGAAGCCCATCGGCGATCACGCGATCCCCTGATTGGATCATGCCTTGAACCAGCGAATACGTTCCATCGGTTTTCAATATTTCCAAAGCGCGTCGTTGGCAGACCCCGTCGCCCGATTCTCCCGGGACAACCAACGCGGTCCACAACCCGCGAGTTCCCCGAACCAACGCCGATGTCGGCAACCAATACGTCCCGTCGGCGGTGCGGTCGTCGGCCTGTCGCGGCTGAAATTGAATGACCTCGCCGGCAATCCAACCGTCGTCAATCATCTCAGAAAACATTTCGTGCGACGGACCACTCGCGGAGTCCACATCATCAAAACGAACATAGACGACTCGCGTTCGCGTGTCGCGACGGACCGTCGGTTCGCTGCGGTCGATCCAGCCGTCGCGACATTTCTGCCGAAGCCAGACGGACACCCGGTCGCCTGTAGACAACGACCCGGCAAGCTCGGGCGGTAATCCGACCTGGGCCTCGATCGCGTCCGAAACGATCGCCAAGACCATCGATCCCGGTGCCACTACCGCACCTTCATCGATCGCACGCGCACTGATGCGGCCGTCAAATGGAGCGACAATTCGCGAGTCGTTGCGTTGCGTTTCGATTTCACGCAATCGAGCTTCGATCGACAAACAAGTCGAACGCTGGGCGGCAATTTGTTCTTTTCGTGTGCCTTCGACAAGTTCTTCCAGTTCAGCCTGCGCCGCCAGTAAACCGTTTTCTGCGGCCTGTAAACCGAACACCGCGGAATCCAACTCCGAACGGCTCGTCGCACCACGAGGCGCCAATTGCTTTTGCCGGTCCGCATCGATCTTTGCAAGCTCCACCTGCGCAGCGAGCTCCTTGACTTTGGCGCCGGCGGCCTTCAGCGTCTGCTCTCTCGGCCCGGCGATCAGTTCGTCCAACCGAGCAGTTGCGGCCGCCAGTTCGCTTTGGACACGGGCGCTCGCCGCATCTAAATCCTCTTGATCCAACTCTGCGATCACATCACCTTTCGTAACCGTATTCCCCTCGTGGACATGGATCGCTGCTACACGACCGGCGCGATTGAAACTGAGTGAGCTGTTCTGTTGGGCAACCAACAAACCGGCGTAACGCTGGGTTAGTTCGGGGCCGGAAAGGCTGCCCACGCGCAACGTGCGAACCGCCAGTGGGGCTGGTCGGTTCTCCCGTCGTGTGGATTCGGATGATGCCTGCTGTGAGACATCGTAGGCAAACCCGGCGATACCGGCGACGGCCAAAACCGTTACTACCACGATTAACGCGCCCGCACTGGAAGATCGCGGGAGGCGCCCAGACGATTTGATTCCTTGATCATTCATCGTTCGGCACCGCCTTGCTGTCTTTCCGCAACCTTCCCGTCTGACGCTGTTACGATCACGCCCTGTGGCACCTTGCGTTTCAAGGTCGCGCGTACGCTGCGCACCAGTTTCTGATCTGCCTGGGCATCGTAAAGTGGTTGCCAGCGGAAGCCGTCCATCAACGCATGGCAATTGCGACGGATCGCTGCAAACGAATCACGAATCCCAATTTGATCCAACCCGGGACTGGAGTCATTGATGATCATCCCGCCGTAGGTCAGTGACCATAAACCGAACACGATGTCTTCGATGCCGGTTCCGGTCGGCAAGATCAGGTCCCCATTGGCAATCGATTCACGACCGATTTCGGATACCATGCCCATGCAGCGTTGTTCACAAACCGCCATCATCTCGCGACGTTTCTGTGACGCCTTTTCCCAAACCGTTGAATGTCGGACCATGCTGTCGATTTCAAACAAGTCTGGGAACCGAACGCGAAAGTCCTCACACGCAACGCCGATGGCACTGATCTTGTCGCGCGACCGAATCGCCTTCTCGGTTGCAACCATGAACAATTCCAAGCGTTTCTCGTTGGCTTGGATGGCGAGCGCTAACAGGATTTCTTCCTTGCAGGCGAAGTGGTTGTAGATGGTGCCCTTCGCATAGGCCATTTCTTTGGCGATCGCTTCCATGCTCAATCCGGCCAAGCCCTGCCGTGCGACCATCGGGCGGGCGAGCTGCAAGATCCGCGATTCTCGCGATCGAATCTCGGCCTGTTTGGGCGATAGCGTTATCGGTTCGGTCATTTTCATGGACCAAGTTTCCCAGACGCGGTGTTATTTGACGGCGTGTCAAAAATGACGATATGTCAAAATTGACGCCGCGTCAAGATGCGAGGGTTGCCGATGTACAAGTCCGTGCCCCCGCCGCCGGGCACCAGAAAGAAATGTTCCAATGAGGGAATTCCGGACAGAATTCATAAAATATTGGAAAAAGCGTTGAAGTTGCGTGCTTTGGTCGGTGCTGACAGATTGCATCCCATGCGGAATTGAGAGATATTCCGCCTAGGAAACGCGTGCAGGCCGGTCCGTCGGTCGCCACCGCTCCTTTGAAAGCGTCGCAGCCACACCTGGTCCGATCATGTCTCTGTCAAGTCATCTCACCGCACGGCCATCGATCCACACGCGACCCAAAGTGCTGTTATTGGTCGAGACGACGATGGCGTTCGGACGCAGTGTTTTGGAAGGGATCAGCCGTTACCGGATTGAGCGGCAGCCCTGGTCGGTGCAACTGGACTTGCGTGAACTGATGGCAGGCCCGCCGGCTTGGTTCCGGTCCTGGGACGGCGACGGGATCATCACGCGCGACACGACCCCGGAGATGATCGAGATCATTCGCGAAACCAGGATCCCGACGGTTAACCTGGGTGACATCCGTGATGATCAGACGTTGCCATCGGTGATCAATAACCACGATGCGATCGGCCGGTTAGCCGCTTCGCATTTGGCGGACAAGGGTATCGAACACTTTGCGTTCGCAGGATTCAGTGATCACCATTGGTCATCGCAGCGGTTGGCCGGATTCCTGGCGGGGCTCGCACAGCGCGGGGTGGAAGACCCCAACCAAGTGCATTTACATCAATCCGAATGGACGTCGGCCAGCCAAGGTGGATGGCAGCAGCAACAAGACCAAATCGTCGCCTGGGTAAAAAGTCTTCCGCGGCCGATCGGGATTTTCGCGTGCAACGACTTTCGCGGACAACATGTTCTGGAAGCATGCCAGACTGCCAAGGCATCGGTCCCGGATGAAATTGCCGTACTGGGTGTGGACAACGACCATGTCTTGTGTGACTTTTGTGACCCACCGCTGTCCAGCATCATTCCGGCGGCGGAACGGATCGGATACCAGGCGGCGGTGATGTTGGATCAATTGATGCATCAGCAAACACCCGACAAATTGCATATCCAGATTGCGCCTTTGGGAATTGCAGAGCGATTGTCGACCGACGTGATGGCGATTGACGACGAAGACGTTGCCGCCGCCATTCAAATGATTCGCTTTCGAGCATGCGAGGGGCTGACCGTGTCCGACATCCTGGCCGAAGTTCCGATCGCAAGGTCCAGTCTTGAGCGGCGGTTTCGACAATACCTGGGGCGTTTTCCTCAGGCCGAAATTCGCCGGGTTCAAATCAAGCGAGCTTGCCAGTTGTTGCGCGACACGGAATTAAGTCTCGTCAAAATCTCTCGCCTGACAGGATTCAAGCACGCCGAGTACTTTAGCGTTGTCTTCAAACGCGAGGTTCAACAGACTCCGGGACGATATCGAGATGCAAGCCGAGCGAAGGCGCGCAAGCCGTTCGGGTGATCCTCGGGAAACAACAAACTGTCATTCTTCACTGCCATGAAAATCCTTGTGCTGACCGGTGCCGGCATTTCCGCTGAATCTGGAGTTCCGACATTTCGTGGCAGCGACGGGTTGTGGGAAGGCCACCGCGTCGAACAGGTAGCGACGCCGGAGGCATTCCACCAAAACCCGGAATTGGTTCACAAGTTCTACAACATGCGCCGTCGCAAGTTGCTGGAAGAATCCATCAAGCCTAATGCGGCCCACATCGCGTTGGCAGAATTTGAAGGGCGTCATCAGGGCGAGTTTTTGTTGGTCACGCAAAACATTGATGACCTTCACCAGCGTGCCGGCAGCCGCAACGTGTTGCCGATGCACGGCGAATTGCTGAAGGCGCGATGCGGACTGACCGGGGAAGTTTTCGATTGGCGCGACGACTTGGGCATCGACACGCCACATCCCAGTGAACCGGACTTGATCGGCGCGCTGCGACCCCACATCGTTTGGTTTGGCGAAATGCCGATGGGATTGGAACGCATCGCCTCCTTCGCCCAGGACTGTGATCTATTCATCGCGATCGGAACCTCCGCCGTCGTTTATCCGGCAGCCGGCATCGTGCAAAGTACTCCGGCAACATGTCGACGTGTTGAAATCAATTTGGATGACACGCCGCAGAGCGACAAATTTGACATCACCATTCGCGGTAAAGCTTCGATCGAAGTTCCGAAGTTTTTAAATTCACTCGCCACTCCAGGGCATCGCCCCTGATTGTTCCTGCCCCAGCGCCAATTTAGACTGATTTGCGTTCGGCCAGTTCGCAACTCTACAAGATATCGCTTAACACCTGCATCCGATTGACGTTCCAATGACTGACGAATCAACCGTCCCCAATGTGCCACGCGACATCACCTCTTCTGCTGAGGGATCGTCTTCTTCTGGCGAAGGCTCGGCCGAAAATCCAGTCATCGCTGAGTCAAACAAGACGGTTGTCGCATCAAACCTGGAAACGGCAAACCTGATCGAAGGTTACCACGTGATCGCCGAGTGGATTCGGTTCGCAGACGCAAAGGCGGCGGTCGTGTTGACCGTTGGCGGGGCGGTCGCCGGATTGGTGATACCGACGCTGCGAAGTTATCTCGGTGAAGAAAACGCGACGCATCCGACTCTTTGGTGGACGACGATGGTTGGCGGATTGTTTGCCATTTGGCTGATCTTTTTACTCCTTTCCGGGATCTTCGCTTTTCGATGCATTTCGCCGTTCCGACGAAACGGCCAGCATCCGGCCTTGGGACACAGTTCGCATTTTCATCCTGCCGCCATCTGTGCCGCATTTAAGCTCGACGACATGGAACACTTCATCAGTGAATGTGAATCGATGGGGGACGGAGGATTACGACGGGAGGTTGCGGCATGCCTGCTGATCGATTCGCACATCTCTGGTGCAAAGTATCGTTCCGTTTCGACTTCGATTCGGCTGATCGGAATCAGCAGCATCGTCGCACTGGTCTATCTCGTTGCGATTCAATTCTGATCGACGTAATTGAATTGCCGCGGCGAATATCAATTGTTTGCTTCCGCAGTTGCATCTCCCACTCCACCCAATTGCGACTTCCATGAACGGTCTTCGGTATCGATTCCCGCTGATATTGTTCATTTGCTCTTGCTTTTCGGCATCGGTGCCGGCCGTCGTTTGGTCCGCCCAGTCGCGGGGACCAAACGTGGTTTTCTTTCTAGTCGACGATCTCGGTTGGCGGGATTTGGGATGCTACGGCAGCCCGCTGTACGAGACTCCCAATATCGATCGCATTGCGGACAAGAGCGTCCGGTTCACACAAGCCTACGCGGCATGCCACGTATGCTCTCCGACCCGCGCTAGCATCATGACCGGAAAGTATCCGGCGCGGTTGCATCTGACCGATTGGTTGCCTGGACGCAAAGAATTTCCGTTTCAAAAATTGCAGAACGCCCAGATCCATCAGCACCTGCCGTCGGAAGAAGTCACGATCGCAGAAGCATTGAAGCAGCAGGGCTATCGAACCGCCCATGTTGGAAAGTGGCACTTGGGCGAGGAACCCAACGGTCCGACCAGTCAGGGATTCGACATCCAGATCCCACACTGGAACAAAGGCTGGCCCAAAGTCGGATATCACGCGCCGTTTCAGTTTGATGGATTGCCGGACAGCGACAACGCGGACGAGTATTTGACCGACCGCTTAACCGATGAGGCGATTGCGTTTATCGAAGCAAGCCAAGACCAACCGTTCTTTCTGTACCTGTCACACTTTGCAGTTCACGATCCGATTCAAGGTCGCGCGGACTTGGTCGCAAAGTATCAGCAAAAGATCAAACAGCTCGGTCCGCAAGCCGGCGCCCCGTATGTCTTGGAGGGAAATCCGGACAGCGGAAAAACTTTTTCACAGGCGGAGCTAACGGCGCGATTGTCGGAACCACGATACGCGGGGTTCTCGGTTTTGCCGGATCGCATGGTCAAGATCAAGCAGCATCAAGACAATGCCCAGTTCGCAGCGATGGTTGAATCGGTCGACATCAGCTTTGGCCGAGTGATCCAACGACTTGTGGACCTTGGGATCGATGACAAGACGATCGTGATTTTGTTTTCTGACAATGGTGGCATGTCGGCGGCCAACTTTGGACGTCCCAGCCGAATCGTCAAACCGGATCAACTGGACAGTGCGTTTTCGACTTCAAATCTGCCGCTCAGGGGGGGCAAGGGGTGGTTGTATGAAGGTGGGATTCGCGAGCCCTTGATCATCCATTGGCCGAACAAGACAGACCTCGGATCGGTTTGCGACGTGCCCGTCATCA
>JAGQPO010000693.1 GCA_020426665.1 Planctomycetales bacterium | reverse complement strand
GGGGATTCAATCAAAGTCGCTTTCCTTGGTTATTCGGATGACCCAGACGAGGACTTTGAAACAGAAGCTTTCTATCCAGTAGGGAAAGTCATCGATGCCCAGACAATCGAATTGGCATTCGGAGTAGGCTCGGACGACGACACCAACAGCGAAGCACCCGGTTATCTGGTTAATCAATGGAGCGGCGTAAACAGCAACCTCAAGACGAGCATCGCTGGCGAACGGAAAAAAGCACCGGCGGTTTTACAAAAGGAATTTGTCGACAAAGTCGCCTGGACCGTCCTTCATGAATTCGGGCACCTGCTTGGTCTGGGGCACATCACAGAAACCGTCGAAGGGATGGGAGGCCCGGAGGTTCGAAAAAATCCTCTGCCCGCTTACAGCTTGATGAACTATAAGGTCAACCAAGCATCAGCACATTTTCCCAACGAGCCGTCTCCGTACGAGACCGAAGTCGCGGAACGCCCCCTCTTGCCGATCTTTGATGCAACGACCAGTTATCCAATTGGCGTGAATCATTACCAAGAAGTCCTGCAATCGCTGCGTTTTGATCAAGCGACCAGCCAATTCGTGCAGGAATCGGATTCGGATATTTATGGCGACACGACGCTCGAGAATATTCTTTCTCAATCGGCTCAAGGATTGGTCGGCGAACCGCAGCCGGACGATGACTTTTTCACGACGACCGTGTTTCGCGATGCGCTGCCGATAGCCAGCGCCGGCTCGCTTGGAACAACCACTCCAGCCGACGTGGCGACAACGCTTACCAACCAGCTGAATCATCTACGAACGACTGGGATCAAGGACGTTACCAGCCAATTTAATTTCTCGACCAATGGCTTGCCGCTGATTCCGGCCGACCTAAATGACCTGCTTGGTATTGCCCCGTTGCTGCGAGCGCGCCTCGGTACGCCGGATTTGTCTGCTGCAACGACGATTTCAGAGATTGTCGGTGCGCTGACGGCTGACAATTTCCAGATTGATTTTGCTTTGTCCGACGCAGAGTTCGCGGCGTTGGACCCGGCCCAGAGCGCCGATTTTCTGCGCGCGAGTTTCCAAATCGATCTCGCCAGCGTGGTCGCGTCGGCGCAATTGTCAGATGATGTCTTGGCTGCCGTCGGTGAGTTGGGCGGACTGTCGCTTGAAGGCCTTCTTAACGTTGCCGCCGACGCGGTACTGAGTCTGAGTTTTGGTATCGATACGGGTGGATTCTACCTGTTGCCGGGCGAAATCATTCGTTTGCGAGCTGATGCCGATGCACAAATCAAGTCGACGGCCCATGCGGTTGAACTGATTAGCGGAAACGCAGACCTTTCGCTCTATTCAACCGTGGAACTCACCGCGATCGGAAGCGACGGACGGATTCGGATGGACGATCTGACCAACAGTTTGAACACGGTGGCTCATGCCGACCTAGGCGGTACGGCATCGATCGGATTGGATATCGAAGTCGCCATCCCAGGCCAAAACCCGGTTTCTTTGGAAGGCCAATGGTTATGGAACTTTGACGAATCAGGAATCAGTTACTTGGACAATCCGTCCGGATTTGATTCCGAGGGACTCGAATTGGCGCTGGCGGCATTCGCCGGGCAGGCGATCGACGCGGCAGGTCAGGTCGTGTTCGGTAGCGAGACATTCAACATGACCGGACTGCTCGGTAACGTGCCACTGGTCGGCACGTCAGTCGCCAGCAGTCTTGCAGATGTCTTCGCGGGGGATTTGAACTATTCCAATCCGTTTGGGAACGTTGACGATTACTTCGAACAGATGGGATTCTCTAACGTGACGTTTGTCGCCCCCGGAGTCCTGGCCGATCACGTGATCAATGGAACGCCATTGACGGGTGATTTGATCCAATTGAAATACTTTGAACAGAAGAGTCCCAGTTATTCGTACCAATCAATGGGAACGGAATCGCTGGGGGTTGTCGACGTCAGTTTGACGGGAGACGTCTCAGGCACACTCGCAAAAACAATTGACGTTGTCTTCGGTTACGACTTTGACAACGGTGCCTACGTGGTGGAAGGATCGACGATCGCACTGGGTTTCGACTTGGAAGGCGACGTGGCTGGGACAGCGACAGCCAGTGGTCTGGCGAACATCACGGCTTCCGGACACGTCTTTGGGGATTTTTCTTCGTCGATCCTATTCGATGACGGAGACGCAGCGGCGTTAGAAAAATTATATGTTGCCGGACTCGCCGGGCAACGATTGTCCGATGCGATCGGCAATCAAGATGCTTACTCAATTGCCGGTGACGTTACGTTCGGCGAACTTACTGTGGTCGGAGAAGTTCCGGCGCTCGCTGGTATTGTGGGGCCGATCACTCTGAAGGCTGATGCGGGGTGGGATGTCGCTGCGTCAACGGTCACGTTTTCGCTCAAGGACGATTCGGTTTGGGAAGCGTTATTTCAAATCGGTGAGATCTCACTTAACAAGGTTCGCGAAGGCATCGGAACCCTGGGCGTGCAACTGGGCGGACAGATTCCCTTGGTCGGAGACAAGCTCAGTTCGGCATTGACGACCGGATTGCAGACGGAACTAACCTTTGGTGATCTTTCGGGTCCGGGAACGTTTTTGTCGCGTCTGGCGAACATCGGCATCGTCCCGGTTTCTTCGGTCAGCGGCTTGGACTTGTTGACTGGCGGCTACAACGCGACGGATGACTTGATCGTGCTGACGTATCAGGGCGCGGCAAACAATCTCGCCAGCTCAAACCTGGGATTCAAAGTCAACGAGACGATTCCGATCGGAAGTCTGAATATCGAAGGCAGTTTCAATGCAACGTCTGATTTGGACATCGATATCACCTTTGGCTACAACCTGGACAAGGGCGCCTTTTTCGGATTCGAGAGTGACGGGTTCGATTCACGCGTCCTTCTTACCGCACAAGCGTCGGCAACGCTGAATGAAGCAACCAGTTTCTTGAAGATCCTGGCCGGCGATGCGAAGGCAACAGAGCTGTTGAAAGCGACGGCCGGAGGTGGCGTGTCGCTAGGGTCTCAGCAAGCAGCCTTCGTGATTGCGCCTGCTGGAGAACGAAAATACGTCACATCGTTGTTCGATCTGAACAATCCGGTGACGCTGACGCCCGCGCCAATCTCGGCCGATTTGGAACTGAGTGTGTATTTCCGCGATTTGCCGGCCGTCGGCGAGTTATTGAACCAGATCCCGGTGCTGCAGAACCAGAAGCTGGCTTGGGGTGCGACGGTGTCGACGGCCGATGGGAGCAATTGGAATGGTTTCACGCTTGCCGCCGATCCTGATGGAGACGGTGTACTTAATGCGGGCGCAGATGCGATTCTGGAAAGCAGTTTCGGGTTGCTGCAGGGATCGTCCGCCGACCTTCAGGATGCTTTGATCAATCTGGCATTCGAAAACTTGGGCGCGGCGGACGGCGGGGCACACCCGATTGACAACGACTTACGGAAAGCTCTGGGGTTTGGACTGAAGTTTCTTGGCAAACTAAGTGGAGTTCCCGGTAGCCGCGGTATTCTTCAGGCGATCACGGGAGTCGATACGATTCCACAACTTGACCCCGGTGTGATTCGCGCGCTAGAAATCTTGTTGGCTACCGATGATGACCTGGACGACATCGACCGACGCAGCGAGTTGATGGGGGAACTGAAAGCCGCCGATGGTGGCGCTGCAGAAGACAGCGGCGGAATTTCGATCAACTATGACCTCTTTGAACTCGGCAACATCTTTAAGTTACTGTCGGGAGACAACGCAGATCTTTTCAGTGTCACATTTGCGAATCCCGAAGCTGTCAGCGTTGCTACCGAGTATCCGATCACTCCCGAGACCGTTGTCGCATCACTGTTCGGTGTTGCCAATGTCACGGTGGAAGGGAAGGTTAAACCTTCGGTGACTCTCGGTTATGGGGTTAACATTGGATTGGATACAAGCGGCTTCTACGTCGAGAGCTCCGGCGGATCTACCGAACCGATCCTCTCGCTGATCGGTCGATTACCCGCGGAACTGGATGTCAGCCTAGAGCTATCGGCACTTGGGAATTTCGACTTGCTGGATTTCGTGCAAGCTACAGCTTCGTTTGGTGTTGATTTCGCGGGCAATACGTATCTGGCACAACGAGTTCATCCGTTTGAAGACGGCAACGTTGAAGAATTGCTTACAGGTGAAATCACTGCAGACGCCTCGTTGAATCTCTACGGGCGTGTGGGGTTGATCAACGAGCTACTTCCCGATGGAGGTTTGTATCGAGAATGGGTAAGCGACCCCGCCTACGAATACCCAATTTACCGTTCGGGAGAAGCCAGTCTGGCCGACGGGCTGGAACGCTTCAACGACTTTGCCGACGGGTTTCTTGGCGAGACACAATTCGTTCGTGACTGTGCGGGTTTGCTACGAAACGGCAACGCAATTTTCCCGGGAGCGACGCAGATCGCATGTGGCGTTGCGGATTCCATCATCGGCGATCCTTACGGCGACGCCAAAGAACAGGTACTCAAAGAAAAGGACAAGATCGGCCGGCAGATCGATGATTTCCGATCGGACCCCGATGGTTTTTTGGGGGATGCATGGAATCAACAAAAAAACAATCTCGGAGACTTGCTGGATTTCGGTGAAGAGGCGTTAGGGATCTGGATGGATAACATCCAGAACATGATCGAGAGTGGAATCGACTTCATCACCAATCCCATTTTGATGGTGTTCGGAAATGGGAAGCTGGGTTCTGCGTTGGAAGCGATTCAAGACATCGTTAATGATCCCAGCCGAGTCGGTAAAGCGATCGCCAACGAAGTGGGCAAAGCAGGTACCGCTGTCGGGAATGTGATACCCGATACCGGAATTCAAGTGATCGATGATCCCGGCGAAGCGATCAGCAGCATCACCGGCGGTTTCGGGCTGACCGGCGGTGTCGGCGGATCCAACGAAGACTGGATCATCGAAGAAATCCCCAAACGTCGAACGTTCGACGCGGTCATCGAAGCGACGCCAACTGGAAAACGTTTGGTCATCAACTGGGACGAAGCGCTGGCGCTGGAACGAACGGGAAGTCGCGCGGTCAACGTGACAATCGGGATCGTCCCCGGAGAAACTGAATCCGATCCCTCGCGGCTGTTCGTCGACGGTCCCGACTTCGACCAGGAAGAGCTATTGGCGACCTACATTCCAGACCCGAGTGTAGAAATCGTTGAAAACGTCACGCATCAAAACATGTTTGTGATCGATGTGACGAATCTGGAAGTGGTTCAAATCTATGGGACCCAATACGACGACAGCATCGTCTGGTTACAGGATCGTGTCTCCGGTGACGTTGTGCTGCAAAAGCGACCGGTCTCGCTCGTCGCCGCCGGGTTTGAGGGCAACGACTACATCGTCGGCGGGCCGATCGAAGACACGATTTTCGGATTCGGCGGCGACGACACCATCATCGGTTCCGGCGGAGCCGATCTGATCTATGGCGGAAACGATCGAGATCTCCTGATGGGCGGCGACGACAAGGATACGATCATCGGAGGTGCCGGTGCGGACGAGATCTATGGCGATGGCGGAGGCGACTACCTTTACGGCGACACCGCGTTATTGGACGGAACGGTTTATGAATACCCGACCGACGGAAACGACCTGATCGTCGGCGGGCAAGGCGATGACAGGATTTGGGGAAGCAACAGCGGAATCAACTACTCACGACTTGTGACCAAGGACGGAACCGGGGGGCGATTCGCCGACGTCTTGATCGGTGGCATCGGCAACGACACCATCAATGGCGGTTCCGGGCCGGACGAAATCTTTGGCGAAGGTGACGACGATTACCTGCTGGGTGAAGCCGGCGAAGACTACGTGGTGGGTGGTGATGGCGCCGACTATCTGGAGGGCGGAGACGACAACGACGTTTTGTTTGGAGACGGAAACGACAGCAAGAATCCGGCCGGTGACACCATCGACGGTGGAGCGGGAAGCGATCAAATCTCCGGCGGTCCGTTTCGTGACTTCCTCAGCGGCGGCGCGGGAGCTGATTTCATTCGAGGCGGATCCGGCAATGACTTGATCGGCGGCGGGCGCCTACTCTTCGACGAAAACGGCGTGTTCACCGGGCACGACATCTACCTGGATGCTAACGATCTGATCGACGGAGAAGATGGCGACGATCAGATCTGGGGCGGCGCGAGCGGGCCCGGCTTGGAAATTCCCGCGGGGATCCCCGTTGCAAACTTTCAGAGACGCTGGGATGTGCTCAACGGCGGTGCCGACTCGGACACGATCCATGGAGGACTGGGACCGGATCTGATCAATGGAGGACAGGGTAATGACTGGTTGTACGGCGACAACGGAGATGACGCCCTGTATGCGACCGAAGGTTCCGACTGGATGGAAGGCGGCGACGGCAACGACCAACTTACCGGCGCCTACGATTCGGCAACCGGGATCGGTTCGTATCTGATCGGAGGTGCTCCGACCAGTCACGCCAGCTTCGATAACGACACCCTGGTCGGAAGTCACGGAGACGATACGCTGCTGGGTGTCAACGGCGACGACTTGTTGATCGCCGGAGCCGGCACCGACCGAATCGTCGGAGGTGCGGGCAAAGATACGATTTACGCCGGGTCGAGTGCCTTTGGTGCCGGAACGACCAATGAAATGAATACGGTGTTCGGCGACTTCGATGATGCGACAACGGTAAGCGGTGCGCAGGATCAATACGCCGATACGATATACGGTTCGGTCGGAGTTGATACCATTCGCGGCGGATTCGGATCGGACGTGGTGTATTCGTTCGACGGCGATGACACCATCGAAGATTTCGAGGGTGACAATTATGTTGATGCCGGTTCAGGCGCCGACACGATCACGACAGGATCAGGAAACGATACCATCGTCGGTGGATTGGGCAGCGATTCGATCGAATCATCTTGGGGTGCGGACCTGATTTATTCCGGCAGCGACCAATTCGGCTTCGGTATTGCAACGGATATCGACATCATCAACGCGGATCCGAAAGTCCTGAGCCCGTTTCCCGGCAACGAAATTGATCATGGCGATGTGATCTTCGGCAGCCTTGGGACTGATATCGTCTTTGCCGGTCTGGGTAACAACACCGTAACGACGTTTGACGGCGCAGACACGATCACCGCTGAAAACGGTAACGATGTGATCGATGCCGGTGCGGGAAACGACACGATCAATGCCGGCGCCGGCAACGACCAGATCGACGGCGGATCTGAGGCGGACGACATCATCGGCGGTCCGGGGCTCGATACGATTTATGGCGGCAGCGGCAACGACACCATCGAAGGCAACGAAGATGCCGATACGATCTACGGTGGTCCAGACGATGACGTGATTTACGGCCACGACGGTAACGACACCCTGAATGGCGATGAGGGCGTCGATAGAATCGTTGGGGGACTGGGCGCTGACACGATCGATGGTGGTGCGGGCAACGACATCATCGAAGGCAATGAGGATCCGGATAACATCAAAGGCGGTCCGGATGACGACGTCATCGACGGAAACGATGCGGCCGACACGATCGACGGCGATGGCGGTGCGGACACAATCACTGGCGGTCTAGGCGCCGACACGATCCGTGGAGGCAGTGGCAACGACCGGATCGAAGGCAACGAAGATCACGATGATCTCTCTGGCGAGGGCGATGACGATACGATCATCGGCGGACTTGGCAACGACACGATCTCTGGTGGTTCCGGCTACGACCGACTTGATGGCAATGACGGAGACGATTGGATCTCCGGCGGTACGGAAGATGACGAGATTCGCGGTCATCAAGGCGACGACACGCTTCATGGAGATGAAGGAGCCGACTTGATCATCGGTGCCACCGGCCGAGACACGATCGATGGCGGAGCCGGGAACGATTCCATCGAAGGTAACGAGGGAGATGACAATATCCTTGGTGGCGACGACGCGGACCGAATTTTTGCGGGCGACGGCGATGATGTTGTCGACGGAGGCGAAGGCGGTGACTTGATCGAAGGCGGTCGCGGCAACGATACGCTACGAGGCGCAGCGGGCGACGATTCAATCTTCGGCCAAGATGGAGTCGACTTGCTGGAAGGTGGCGTCGGTAACGACCAGTTGTACGGCGGCAAGGCGGCCGACACCCTGGACGGAGGCGATGGGGACGATCGACTGGAGGCGGATCAGGGCGTCGGTGAAGTCTTGATCGGCGGTCCCGGCAACGATGTGATTTTGGGGTCCGACGAAGGAGCCGACTCGGACCCCGACTTCAATGACACAATTTGGTTCGGCGACAAAATTGACGCCGGATCAGGCAATGATATCGTTCGTTCCCGTGGCGGGGCCGACTACATCGACGCAGGCCCGGGTGACGACCAGATCGACGCCGGTGCCGGAGCGGATCGAATCCTCGCGGGCGACGGCAACGATTGGATCTTCGTCGGCACCGGCTTTGGCGACGTCGCCTACGGCGGACTGGGTGACGACAAACTGATCGGATCGTTCCTCGGTGCGGACATCCTATTCGGCGAACAAGGTAACGATCGATTGTTCGGCCAAGGTGGGGCAGATCAACTGCTCGGAGGTGACGACGACGACTATATCGACGGCGGCGCCGATCCGGACTTGATCGACGGCGGCGGAGGCAACGACGAATTACATGGCGGCGGAGGCACCGGTGACCAGATCAACGGACGTCACGGCGATGACTTGATCTTCGGCAGCGATGACGGTGCCGACATGATCTTCGGTGAACAAGGTCGGGACGTCATTCACGGCGGAGGAGGGAACGATTTCATCAACGGCGGTGCTGACGACGACATCATTTTGGGCGGCCCCGGTGACGATACCATCGAAGGTGATGCGGGCGTCGACACGCTGATCGGTGAAGCAGACCACGACATCCTGTATGGTCACACCGCAGCCGGCACAAACGATGATGGCGCAGTCGACTACGTGTACGGCGACTTTGCGCTCGGATCGGTCGGTGCTGCGATGGTATCCGTCGTTGGCGTCGCCGGTCGCGATCAACTCTTTGGCGGAGGCGGAAACGATCTGTTGTTCGGCGAAGGCGACGACGATGCGATCGATCCGGGCAGTGGTACTAGCCATACGATCGACTTCGGTAGTGGTGAAGGGACAGACCCGACGGCGTTTGTCACACCAACCGCGACGCCGGATCCGAACATTGAAATTGTTCCGGCATTGATCACCCGCTCGCTGGATACGCCGACGGGAATCGACTTTGACGGACGCTGGGTCGGTGTTGACGGATCTGACATGATTGGCGGTTTGACGGGCGATGTCGGGTCAGCCATTGAAGCCACGACCGCGTCTATCGGCACAACGCGATACGTGGCGTGGGTCGATGATCGCGCCGGACACTTTGACGTCTACTTGCTAAAACACGATCCCGTCGGAGGTTGGTTGGCACTCGGCAATTCGGCAGACGAAGGCGGTTTGTCTCAATCGTCCTCGTCGTCGCGACGGCCTTCGCTGGCGATCGATGCCTCCGGCGCACCCGTCGTTGCCTGGACGGAAACCGGCGGGACGACTTCGGACATCCATGCGCGGCGATGGGATGCGACGTCCGGGTCTTGGTTGCCCTTGGGGAACTCGACCGATCCCGGAGGCATCAGCAACGTTGGAAGCGCGGACGATGCGACGCTGGTCCATACGACCGACGGTTTGGCATTGTTTTGGAAAGACCGCTCGACGGGAATGTTCGATTTGCAATCCAGGAAATACGACCAGATCGGTCAAACGTGGCAAAGTCTTGACGGCTCCGTCAATGGACTGGGCGTCAACATCTCGTCGGATGTTTTTGATTACGACGTTAGCAATCAAGATGCCAAGATTGTTGTTTCGATCGGCCGTCATTCGCAAACAGGATCACCCGTCGAAGTCCGAGAGTTTGATGGAACCGGTTGGTCGGACTTGACCGGCGCAGGTGGTAGCAGCTTGGCGTCCAGTGGAACGGTGGACGCGGTTGGCGTGACCTATCACTCCGGCGAGATCTTTGTCACTTGGCAGGACCCACTGGGTGAAGAACTCTTTGGAAAAGAGATTTATGCCAAACACCTAAACGGGGGAGCGTGGATCGAAGCGGGCATCGGATCTTCCCAAGGTCGCGGCATTTCCAGCGGAGGCGAAACACATGTTGCGTCGCAACCCGGAATCGTCAGTAATGGCACGGCGCTTTGGCTGACTTGGTTTGATCAAGATCCGAGCGGATTCAGTGGCAAGCCATTCGTCAGACGATGGGACGGCGCCTCGTTCGTCGAGGAACTCCGTGGTGATTCATCCGGTGCAGGTTTCTTCGACGTACCGTCAGGCAAAATTGCCATCGATGTTGCGGTGGACGACGGAGAGCATCCTTGGGTCTTGGTCGAATCGACCGACAAGGACGGAAGCTCGATTCTGGCGGCAGCCGAATCGACGTTAACCCCGACCCGAACGTTCGTCGCGGATGAACAAGCAAGTCTATCGGCGATCCTGGCAGCGGAAGACCTTGAACCCGGCGACAGGATTATTGTGAAATCCAATCAAGGCGGTTTCACCCTGGCGGCGGAAGACTCGGGCGTACAAATCATCTCGGATTCGGGAAGCACCATCCAAGGCGACGTCATCCTTCAAGACGTTGTGGGTGTTTCAATCGATGGTCTTCACATTTCGGGTTCGTTTACCGTCGTAAACCCGACAAATCTATCCATCCGAGACACGATCGTTACCGGCGAGACGCGTTTGATCGGCGGCAATGACGTACGCATCTTCAAAAGCCATTTCGGGGATCTGGTCGAGCTGACGCAGACCTCCAGCGACATTGTCTTGGTCGAAAATCACTTTGCACAGGAATTGCGTTTCTCGGGCGATGCCGGATCGCTGCTGGTACAAAACAACCAGCTTCAAGCAATTAACGTCAACGCGGAGAGCGACGGGAACATCCGCGGCAATGAGATTTCAGGCACGTTAACAATCGCAGCTCCATGGGTCGGCGAGATCAGCGATAACCGGATCTCAGCCGGGGAGGTCGGCGTGATTTACGGCGCTGCCGCGAATCTGTCCCATAATCGCATCGAAAACAACATCGTCGGTGTCGACGTTCGGCACATCGATCCGGCAACCGGTTTCGGGGTCTTGGGGCTGGGTGGCGACAACGTGATTTCTGGTAACGGTACCGGTGTTTTGCTGGTCGAACAGGGTTCTGTGGTCGCGAATCAGATCATCACCAACAATGGCATCGGCGTCGCCGGCGTCGGCCGCGTTGGAGGATTCACGGCGGAGCGG
>JAGQPO010000692.1 GCA_020426665.1 Planctomycetales bacterium | reverse complement strand
CCCCGTCAATGTCTTGTTCGCCAACGGCGAAATACATCGATAGCCTGGGGTGAGTCCGGATGAGTGCCAGCGAATCCGGGCGTAACCCCAGGTCATCTCGCAAGGAAGCCCGCCCCAATCCCGGCTAAGGCGGCTTTGCCGCCGCAGCCGGGATTGGGGCGAGAGGGGCCGTGTGTTTTGCACCTGGGGATGCGGTCACAACGCTTTGCTTGCTCCCATTTCCCAGGCTTTGGTTATGAATGCCCGTTGGGCAAACCCGTGCCCCAAGGAATACATAGATTCCGTTAGAGTCAGAAAATCTCAAATCTCAAATCTCAAATCTCAAATCTCAAACGCGGAACTTGGAACCTGGAACCTGGAACCTGGAACCTGGAACCTGCCCGCTTTGAAAGCAATTCGGCATCTCCGCGGATTCCGATCGATCCGGTTATGGGTCGTGCGGAGAATGGCCGATGAAGGAAATGATGCGGGCTGCGCAAACCTTGACCTGACGACGACGCGATTGGCCCATTGAACACGAAAGACCGTCCCACCGCGGGGGAAATCTCGAATGTCACGACTGCTCAGCAACCAATCATACAGCGACAAACGAATCAGTGATGTGCTGTCTAACAGCGAGTGCAATCAAAAACGACGCGAGGAAATGTCGCGCCGATCACTTTTGATAGCATCGTTGGTGGGTGGATCAATCGCGTGTCTGCCAGCCTCTGGAAGCCTGCGCGCCGACGGGCCGGCAGGGCGGTCGATCGGTGCACCTCCGGTGCCGGCGCAACTGACGGGCGGAAAAGTGACTGACGGGCAGCGGACAGCAGTCCACCGAATGGTGGACGAGACGTCCAGTAAGGTTATCCGATTGAACCCGGTCCGTTCCGAATTTGGGAACGTGGTGGTCCAAGCCATTGCCACTGACCCACAGGGGAAGATCGTTGCGGTCGCGGGCGACGACCATGCGATACGAATCTTGGACTCGACGACGATGGAGCTGTTGGCGACCTTACAGGGACACACGGATCTGATTCAAACCTTGCATTTCGATCCTGCCGGGAATCGGTTGGTCTCGGCCGGCAACGATGGTCAGTTGATTTTGTGGAATCGCATTGCCGGATTCCAGATCATCCAGCAGATGCAGGGCACGCCGGCGCTGGCATGTGTGCGATTTTCGCCTGACGGTCAAGAGATGGCGGCGGTGGGATTCAACAACCAGGTCTACTTAATTGGGCGTAGTAAACGTTCGAATCAACCAGAGGTACAGTGTGACTGTACCGATTTGCGTGCCGTCGATTATCGAGGTGATGGCAAACTTTTGGTGGTGGCCGGGCGCAGCGGCAGTCTGCATTTGTTTGATCGACCGACCTACAAGTTAATCGGTGACTATCCGATCCATTCCGGTCGAATCCATGCGATCCATTTTGCCAAGTCATCGCCTGTTGTGGTCAGCGTCGGCGAAGACGGTGCCGTGGTCTTATTTGACACTGACACTCAAAAGACGGTTCGTCGCATCGTCGTTACGGGCGGCAAACTGTTTTCGGTTTGCGTTCTCGATCGTCAGCGATTGGCTGTCGCGGGAAGCGACAATTTGATTCGGATCGTCAATCTGGCAACGGCCGCCGAACCCGAAACGTTGGAAGGCCATACGGGTTCTGTTTCAACGCTGGCGAGCAGCGGAAGCGCACTGTTTTCCGGCGGGTATGACGCAACGCTTCGCCGATGGCAGCTTAGTTCGGTCACGGGAAATCGCGACCGAATCGCCGAACGTGAACTGCCGATCGACCGGTGATGG
Source organism: Planctomycetales bacterium (assembly GCA_020426665.1). Lineage (GTDB taxonomy): Bacteria > Planctomycetota > Planctomycetia > Pirellulales > Pirellulaceae > Stieleria. The sequence continues at coordinate 4,596 of JAGQPO010000692.1, read as the reverse complement.
CGGAAAAGGGGTCTGACCCCTTTTATGTGTGGGGATTGTTGAACTGATAGATCAAGTGGCACATGGAGGTGCCGACGCGTGATTTGGAAACCCAAACGTATTCGTCGATCTCGGAATGTTTCGCCGGAATCCAAACGGCGCGCGCCTCGGCCGCAGCAATTGGAACGTCGCGAATTGCTTGCCGCTGACCCGATTCACGTCGGTGTTGTTTATCTGGAAACGGACTATTTGGAATCCGACAACGATGTCGGCAGCGACTCACGCGGCGACCGATTCATCTTGTCGTTCAACGGTGGTGCACCGAACACCGAGTTGCGTCAATTGCGGATTCGGACCGACAAAGATGGCGATGGAATTTCGGTCGGCGATCCGATCTTTGACACCCAGATTGGCGGCCGTGGGAAAAGTGGCGCGCATGACTTTGAAATTGTTCGGATTCTGACCGGTGACGGGCGAACTGCAACGGCGGAAGCGTTTGTTGCCGACGGTGGCCAAGAGTTGGTTTTGAATTTGCAAAACTTTCGCGCCGGCGACCGATTGGAATTTACGTTGGACGTCGACGAAGTCTTGCGGAATTCGCTGGACTTGGCGGTCTTTAACGATCGGTTGGACGTCATCACATCGGGCCAAGAGTTCCAGGATTCGATTTTAGAAGCTGTCTTCGAGGCGCCGCATTATGAATCGGCAACGGCCGACGCGATCTTTTTAAACGATTATGGATCGCCAAACATCAGCTATGGGCTGAACTTGCCACCGGACGAAGGAAGCGGCGTGGACAGTCGTCCGAACCGCAGTGCGGCTGCCGTCGCTACGACAGCTCAAACTCCCAAGCCGATCGCGATCAGTGGTGGAGTTTGGTTGGACAATAATTTGGATGCGATTTGGCAAGACGGTGAAGCGGGCATTTCCGACGTCGAGCTGACACTGTTCGCCCTCGATAGCACTGGACGATACGTCGATACCGGCATGCGAACGCGCACCGACGGTGGTGGGCACTACGAGTTCTCGAAATCATTGGGATTGCAACCGGGGGAGTATCGTATCTCGCAACGTCAACCCGATGGGTTGTTCAGTGTTGCGGCGGTTCCTGGTTCGGTGGGCGGCCAAGCGACCGGTGTCGCGACAAACGTGAACGTGCTTTCGTCCATTCAAATCACTCTGGGCGATACCGAAGCAATCGAAATGAATTTTGCCGAAGCCCAACCGGCGTCGATCGGCGGATTTGTCTATCGCGACGACAACGACAACGGCAAACGCGAATCGGGCGAATTGGGAATCTCGGGCGTTACGGTTCGACTGGTTCCTGTCGATACGATTGCCGGCCAAACCACCCAGACAGCGATCACCGATGCATCGGGCGCCTACTCATTCACCGGATTGGCACCGGGTGTCTATGAGGTTATCGAGGTCAATCAGCCGTCCGAATTCGTCGACGGTCTGGACACCGCTGGAACAGTCAACGGAGTTGTCGTCGGAGCCGCCCAAAACCCCGGCGACGCGATCTTGGCAATCAATCTCGGTGGTGGGGATGTCGGTGTTGAGTACAACTTCGGCGAATTGGCCTACGGAGAACTTTCAGGGTTCGTCTTTTTGGCGGCACCGGGAGAAGATTGCACCGGGGTTCACGATCCAAAAGTGGACCAGCCGTTGGGCGGTGTGATCGTCGAACTTCAGACGCCCGACGGGAATGTGGTGTCGCGAATAACGACCACGCCGATGGGACAATACCACTTCGATTCCATTGCGCCGGGCACCTACCGTATCGTTCAATACACGCCTGCCGGTCTATTGGACGGACAATCCCACGTCGGAACGATCCAAGGCAAAACCAGCGGCGTCTCGGTTGACGGTTCGATGATTCGTCAAATCAACATGATCCCTGGTGGCATGGGAATCGAGTACAACTTTTGCGAAATCGCACCTGCAACGATTTCGGGTTACATCTATCACGACCAATCCAATGACGGACGGCGTGACGGCAACGAGGATGGTATCGATGGGGCCGTGGTGACGTTGGTCGATGCCGATGGTCACGTCGTGGCGACCGCACAAACCAATTCGTCGGGTTATTATGAATTCCCGGATCTGGCGCCCGGCACCTATGAACTACGAGAGCAACAACCCGCCGGCTATTTGGACGGTGTGGATTCGGTCGGCCGAATCGGCGGCATGCCCGTCGGTGTCGCCGGCAATGATGTGATTCGCAAAATCGAATTGCCGCAGGGAATGGTGGGTGAAGAATACAACTTTGGCGAACTGATTCCGGCATCTTTGTCGGGCGCCGTTCACATCGATCTGGACGGCGATTGTGTGCGGGACGCCAACGAGCAAGGATTGTCTGGAGTGATGATTCGGTTGTTGGACGAAAACGGTAACCAGGTTGCCGCGACGACGACAAACAATCAGGGCATCTATCGCTTTTCCAATCTCTCACCCGGAAGCTACTCCGTTGTCCAAGACCAGCCCATCGGCTATTTCGACGGTGGCACCAAAGCCGGTTCGGTTGGTGGTCAGGTAGGCGAGAATCGTGTCGAGAATATCGAATTGACGTCCGGAACAAACGCCACGGACTACGATTTTTGTGAAGAACCGCCCGCAAGTTTGGCAGGGTCGGTGCACATCGACGTCGACGGAGATTGTATCCGGGACGCCGATGAAATGGGCATCGAAGGCGTCACGATTGAGCTTCGAGACGCGTCGGGAAATCGCATTTCGACCACGCAAACCGACTCCGATGGAAATTATCGGTTTGATGGGATTCGCGGTGGCCAATACACAATCTTTGAAGTCCAGCCGCAAGGATACCTTCAAGGCGGCCAGACACTTGGTTCGGCAGGCGGGGCGGTATTGGGCGTTGATTTGATGTCGGTATCACTTGAACCTGGCCAGGCTGCGGTGGACTATCTGTTCTGTGAATACCAGCCGGGTACGATCGAAGGCACCGTCTGGTCGGACAAGAACCAAGACCAGGTCTTCGATCCAAACGAGGTTCCGATCAGCGAGGTGTCGATCAAACTGTTGGATGAAAATGGCGTTGTGATTCGCACCACAAAAACCGACCTCCAAGGAAGGTATTCGTTTGGCGAATTACCTCCAGGCATTTACGGCGTCTGCCAACAACAGCCAACCGGGTACTTTGATGGTGGAGAATTGATTGGTGATCACGGTGGTTCGATCGGTGGCGACGATCTTCTGGTCGGCATCCGCATCAGTAGCGGTGATCACGCAACCGATTATAGCTTCCCGGAAATTCCGCCGGCAATGATTTCTGGGTTTGTGTTCATTGATGGAATGCCGATTGAGACGGAAGAACCAATCGATGCGAAAGACTTGCGTCAGTATCGAGACGGTGTCTTTACCAGCGACGATACGCCGCTGGCTGGAGTAAGGATCGAAGTCCGAGATGCGGCCGGGCAGGCACTTGGTGACGATGCGTTTCTGGGGGATAACGCCGGTGAAAGTTCAATCGTCACGACGGACAGCAATGGGTTTTACCTGATCGCCGGATTGCGTCCCGGCACTTACACGATCTTTCAATCACAACCTGCGGGGTTGACCGATTCGATCGATACGCCAGGGACGACGGGCGGTATCGCGGTCAATGCGGCGGACAGCTACAGCGACGATGACGCGGAATTGATCGCAATGGTTGCCGGAACGGATCAATTCGACGCGATTCTGGCGGTCGCCGTCGGTGCCGACGCGCAATCGGAATTTAACAATTTTAGTGAAGTAGTTATTCAGATCGTGCTTCCGCCGGTTGCACCGCCTGTCGTCCCGCCCGACGTTCCTCCGGTGAGTTATTTGCCGTTGCCAGAACGAAATATCGAAGTTGCCTCGGTAGCACCGCCTCAGTATTTCGAACAAAGGCTGGTCCGCTACAGCGAAGGCGAATTCGTCGAACAATCGGTTCATCGATATGCCGGCGACGTGGAACCGGTCACGTGGCACTTGAGTGTGATCAACGGAGGATATCCGCGCGGTGTCTCAGCCTCAGGCGGACGCTTTATTGAAGTCGCAATGCAGAAGATGCGCCAGAATTGGTCGGAAGGAGAAAATAACGAAGGCCATTGGAAGCTGCTAACGCTCGAGGGCGAAGTGATCCAAGAAAGCAAGCAGATGACGCTGGGGGCGGAAAACGCCGTCGCTCTCGTTGGAGATTTTAACGGAGACGGAAAAGACGAGACGGCAATCTATGTCGCCGGTGAATGGTTTGTTGACCTGAATGGTAACGGTGTTTGGGACGCCGGCGACCTCTGGATTTTGCTTGGCACCGAGATGGACCTGCCGGTCGTCGGTGACTGGGACGGTGATGGCAAGGATGACATCGGAATCTACGGTCGCAGATGGGAGCGCGATCTGCAACGAATCAAAATGGATGCCGGGTTACCGGACCCGTCGAATCGCTCCCGGCGTTACGTTGAAAACCGCGTGACGGCCGGCCTGGTGTCGGCAAAACTGCGTGGCCATGACCAAGGGCGTTTGTTGAGACGGGGTGATCAAGGAACGCTGCGTGAAGATGCCGTTGACCATGTGTTCCAATTCGGCGAAGGCGTGGACACTCCGATTTCCGGTGACTGGAACGGCGACGGCATC
>JAGQPO010000691.1 GCA_020426665.1 Planctomycetales bacterium | reverse complement strand
CACTAACCAGAATCCTCGATAAAAAATGTCCCGATTTCCAGAAATTCCTGGGCCGCCATCGGTGTAAATCGATCCGCGCAACCGTTTGAGAGATTATCGCCTCGGCGTGGTCATCCCTTCATCCGGCTTTGTCGAAACCGATTTATGATCGCCCCCCTCCGCAACCCCGATCCAGAGGACACCGATGCCCATTTAATGATGAGCATAAAAAACGGTGAACTTGCCAAGTTCGAGGAACTGGTCCAGCGAAATCGATCCACCGTCGCGCGATTCATACATCACTTTCAAGCACCGGGTGTCGTCGACCGAGAGGACCTTTCACAACAGGTCTTTTTTCGTGTCTACAAATCGCGACACACGTATGAACCCACAGCCAAATTCTCCAGCTGGTTGTACACCATCACGCGAAACGTCGTTTCCAACGCAAATCGACAATTGGCCAGGCGGCGTGAGGTCGCGCTCCAAGGCATGCCCAGTTCAAACGCCGTGACTCAGGTCGAGATCGCCGCCGAAGCCGACCCGATCCGAGAAATGATTCGCTCCGAATCGCGACTCGCAGTCCAAAAAGCGATGATGCGATTGGGAGAACGACAACGAACCGCCCTGCGCCTGGTTCACTTTAGTGGTTACAGCTACATGGCCGCCGCCAACGAATTGATGCTCACCGAAATGGCGCTCAAATCGCTTGTCCAGCGGGCCAGAACCGGGTTGAAACGGTTGCTAAAGCAGGAGCACGGCGAGGGGATCGACGACATGCTGAAAGCCTGCCAAGCCGAACCAAAGACCACGTTTACGGTCCGGCGGACCTGAATTCGGTTTGTCAGATCGGCGTTATTCCGATTTGCTCTGGGCTGATGTAAAATCGGGGCCAGTGCCTCGTCGATTCTTGATTTTAAGGTCCGACGGACTTCCAGTCCGTCGCNTCGCCAAGTGTCGATTTCGACGGACTGGAAGTTCGTCGTACACAAGTCGCGGTTAACCGTAAAATTCAAACGTTGACGAAGCGCTAGTGAGTTTTTTCGTCGGCCGCCCATTTTTCCAAATATCGAATCATGAAACCCCATTCCCTGCTGCTTTCCGCGGGCTTGTCCGCAATCCTGTTAGCACCCTTTGACGCGGTCGGCGAAGACAATTGGCCGACCTTTCGCGGTGCGAACCGCAGCGGTGTTTCTAACGACACCGGCCTGGCAGATAAGTGGCCGGAAAATGGTCCGGAACTTGTTTGGACCGCCGAAGGCGCCGGTCGAGGCTACGCGAGTGTTGCCATTGCCGATGGCAAAATCTACACACTCGGCGATGGACTTTCGACGGCATCGGACGACGACGAATATTTGGTTTGCTTTGACCAAAAAACCGGTCGGCAACTTTGGACCAGCAAAACCGGTTCGCCATGGACACAAGGTCAGGAGTCATGGCAAAGCTCGCGCAGTACACCGACCGTTGACGGTGATCGCGTCTACGTCGTCACCCCTCACGGCGAACTGATTTGTTTCAACACCGATGGTGACGAACAATGGCGAAAGAACTTGAAGGAAGACCTGGGTGGCAATAAAGCCGATGGCTGGGGTTACAGTGAATCTGTTTTGATCGATGGCGACAAACTGATCTGCACCCCAGGCGGAACGAAATGCACCATGGCCGCGCTGAACAAGATGACCGGCGAAGTCATCTGGCAAACCGTCCGCCCCGACGATCGCGGTGCCGGACACGCTTCGGTCCTGATTTCAAACGTCGGCGGCACCAAGGTCTACGTGCAAACCACCGGCAGCGGGGCGATGGGTGTCCGTGCCGATGACGGCCAATTGCTGTGGACTTACGACATCAAAAAGACAACAGCGGTCATCCCAACGGCGATCGTCAAAGACGACCTGGTGTTCTTTACCGCAGGCTACGGAACCGGCGGCACATTGGTGCGCCAGGTTGCAACCGCCGACGGTGTAAACGTCGAAGAAATCTATCCGACCAACCCCAAACTTGGTAACAAGCATGGCGGGGTCGTCCTTGTCGATGGATACCTGTATGGCGATTCCGAAGATCAAGGCGTTCCGTTTTGTGCCGACCTGATGACGGGCGAGATCAAGTGGAAATCGCGAGGATCGGGTAAGAAGTCCGCCAGCGTCACCGCCGCAGACGGAAAACTGATTGTCCGGTTCAGCAACGGCACCGTTGCAATGGCGCCCACGTCACCCGACGCCTACAACGAAACCGGCAGCTTCACCGCGCCCGGCAGCGGCGACCGCCCCAGTTGGGCACACCCGGTCATCGTCGGCGGATTACTGTATTTGCGTGAGGGCGACAAGGTTCTCTGCTATGATCTAAGGGGGTAACAGTGCGGCGATCCGCTTCGCCGCCGATCATTCCTTTGTATCAAGGCAATTGGGCGGACGATGAAACGGTTCCGGCAACTAGGTGTTGAAACACTCGAGCAACGCAGGTTGCTCGTCGCAACCGTTTCCGTTTCCATCCAATCGCCAATCGCAGTCCCCGAATCCGCCTCCGAGCGTATCGTCTACACGATCACTCGCGACGAGACGGACGAACCGTTGGCGATCAAGTTTGAATTGTCTGGCGACGCCGTTTTTGGTGTTGATTACACGGCCAGAGGCCAGGACACCGACACCGTTTGGTTGCCCGCCACCGCTGACCAAAACGGTGTCGCCATAGGAACGGCAACCTTCTATCCCGGCGATGCGACCATAAATCTGATCGTCACGCCGCGCGTTGATTCAATCGCCGAAGGCCACGAATCAATCGTGATGTCGGTTGTTCAAGCCGACGAATTCGGACCGGCCGCCGGGGCCGCCGCGCGGTTTGGTCCCCAAAACGTAACCGATTACTTTGTCATCGACGACCAAGGCCGATTGTCGACCGTCGATGCGGTCACCGGTTGCGTCGACGTTCTGGGAACCGTTGACTCCAGCCAACCGATTACTGACATCGCATTTACCGCTGACGGTGATCTGTTCGCGATCTCAGCCGATCGTCTTTATCAAGTGCTTCTTGACGAAATCGATGCCGGAATCATTCCGACCACCTTCCTGGGATTTCATGGCATCTCACAAGCAAACGCGCTGGTCGACGCGCGCAACGGAGATTTTGGAAGCGGTGCCGGCGATCTGTTTGCCGTGGGCGAAACCTTTCTGGATCTACAGTGGATCGATTTAGAATTGATCGCCGACACGTGGACGTTGAACGATGTGACCACGGTTTTTGACATCGATGGCACGCTTCAGTCACAACTGATGCCGTTCCGATTCTTCTCCAGCGGCGATATTGATTACCTTTCAGGCGGACACCTGGCGTTGTATGCATCCGGTTACGACGCCATTGGCACCATCGACGAATTCGATTCGCTGATTGAAATACGCACACCGGGTACGGTCGGTGTGATCGAAAACACACCGGAACCGGCGCAAGATCCGGGCGAATCGTTTGACAATATTTTTGGAGCGGCATTCGACGGCGGCGACAGTTTTGCGTTTGCCGGGCACACGTTATTGTCGGTCAACCAGTTCAACCGAAATACGTCGCGCGAACTTGAATTGACCGGCCGCGCGTACAACCTTGCATCGCAATCGACTGCGACCGGACGTATCATCGGCGACGTCGTCAATCAAAATACGATTGGACTGTATCAGGGCGATGTGTCGCTGTTCCATTTGAAGGACTCCTTCACACCCGGACCATCGGATCACTATTTCGCGTTTGGTCCCGGTGGCAGCGTTGGATGGACACCGCTGGTCGGTGACTGGGACGGAGACGGCACCGACACGGTTGGGTTCTATCAACCCGACATCTCACTGTTTCACTTGAAAGATTCATTTACTCCTGGTGCGTCGGATCACTACTTTGCGTTTGGTCCCAGCGGAAGCGCCGGCTGGATTCCCCTGGCCGGCGATTGGAACGGCGACGGAATTGACACCATCGGCCTGTATCAACCCGACATTTCATTGTTCCATTTAAAAGACTCGTTCACTCCCGGTGCATCGGATCACTACTTTGCGTTTGGTCCCGGCGGTTCTGCAGGCTGGATTCCATTGGCCGGTGATTGGAACGGTGACGGAATCGATACCGTCGGCCTTTATCAAGGCGACATCTCGTTGTTCCATCTCAAAGATTCTTTTACCCCAGGCGCCTCGGATCACTATGTGTCGTTTGGACCCGGCGGAGCTGGATGGACACCGTTGACGGGTGATTGGAATGGTGATGGAATCGACACCGTTGGTTTGTACCAAGGGGACATCTCATTCTTTCACCTAAAAGACTCATTCATCTCCGGCGGGCCGGATCGATCGTTTGCTTTCGGTCCCAGTGGCAGCGCCGGGTGGACGCCTTTGTCCGGCGACTGGAACGGTTTGGGTTCCGTGCTCTCCGATTCGCTCGCCGGAACTGCTTTTTTGACCCAGCCGAACGGCGAATGGGTTTCGGCAGATCAAAGCACCGGAATATCAACGGACCAGACGATCGGGTCGCAAACCATTGACGTCATGGTCTACTCCGGTACCAGTTCGTCCGAGAATCAGTCACAGTTGGTCCGGCGCGTCAATGTTCTATCACCGCGAATCGAAGAGGATGATTCCGAGCTTGTCGAAGGCGAACCTGCAATTCAATTGCTTGACGAAAGCTTCGCCCAGTGGCAATGATTTCACGATTCATCGAACTCCATAATCAGCCCTAAAACTTGATGGCAACACGACGTCCACTGCCGCGACGCAAGCGAAAGCAATCGTCGGCCGACCTGACGCACGAACTCATGCAACTGATCAATCACGAGCATTTCTCGGACGTGATCACTCGGTGCGATCAAGAACGCAAACGCGTCGATCTGTCTGCGACCTGTCTGCACCTATTGGGAATCGCGCAAAGCCGGCTCGGTCAATTTGATCTGGCGATCCAAACGCTGAAACGTGCTGTGGAGCAGTGTGGAACGAATCCGGGCGCCGGCCCATCTCTGGCGATCGAGAATGAATTGTCCAAAGCCTACTTTTCGGCCGAGCGATTCGCGGAGGCTGGCGAGTTATTGCTTTCGCTTGTCCAGCGACACCCCGAACAAATTGAATTCCACCGAAACCTTGTACTCGTACTTGAGAATGCCGGCCGTTTGAATGACGCAATCGAGCGTTGTGTAGCGTCAATCTCCCTTTGGCCCAACGATGCCGGGCTGGAGTTCCAACTCGGCGACTTGTACATGGCCGTCCGATCATATCGCAGAGCCGCAGATTCTTTTACCCGTTGCCTGGAACTGGACTCGCAAAATCAATCCGCGCGGCGGCGACTGGTGTCGGCCTACCGGGCTTTAGGCGATCAAGACATGGTTGTCGGGACGCTACGCCAGTGGCACGACCACGAACCGGATAACGCGATTGTCGCGCATCTGTTGGCTGCCCACCAATCCCAAAGCCAACCGACGACGGCACAACCCACCCGCGCGTCGGACGCCTATGTCCGCGAACTATTTGATGAATTCGCCGAAAAGTTCGAAGACCAACTCACGGCTCTCCAGTATGCCTCGCCAAGAATCATTGCCGAGATGCTCGCTGATCTGGGGTTGGAGAAAAGCAAGGATCGTTGCATCCTTGATGCCGGTTGCGGGACCGGTCTGATGTCGCAGCACCTTCTTCCGTATGCCTCACGATTGGTCGGCGTCGACCTGTCCGACGGGATGTTACAGCGTGCGGCCGGACGAGGTTATGACAAACTTGTTTGTGGAGACCTGGTTCGCTACCTTGCGGAACAACCCGAATCGTTTGACTTGATCGTGTCCGCAGATACGCTGAATTATTTTGGTGACCTTGAACCGGTGTTTGCGGCGGCGCGACTTTGCCTGCGAGATAACGACTCTTCGCTAATTTTCACATTGGAAAAGCACGACGACGATTTGGATCCGATTGACACCGAAATTGGATACCGGCTGAACCTGTCCGGCCGGTATTCCCACGACGCCGAATATGTTCGCCGAACGTTGCAGCAAGCCGGATTCAGTGACATCCACGTCGAAAACGGTCTCTTACGACGTGAAGCCGACAAGGAAGTTGTCGGACAATACTGGATCGGTAAAAAATCGCTTCCCCTGTGAACGCTTCGCAGAATCCTACCCCTTACATTGGACCCTTGATGCATGGAAGAACGCCGACTGACACACGCGGAACTATTGCAACTGAAACGATGGAATACTCCGACGATTTATAACGGCTGGGAACAAATCACGTCGCATGACCCGGCGGCCGACGGATTTAATCTTGAACCCGTCACAGACTTTATGCCGCAGATGGGTCCGATGATCGGCTACGCAACCACCGTTATCATCCAACCCAGCGAGTCGTCCCACAAGAACGCGTCGTCATGGGAAGCGTACCGTGAGTATCTGGCCGGCGTGCCGGGCCCAAAAATCGCGGTCGTTCAGGACCTGGACAAACCCAACCACGTCGGTTCGTTTTGGGGCGAAGTGAACAGCAACACCCATCGCGCGCTGGGTTGCGTCGGCACAATCACGGACGGATGCATCCGCGACGTCGACGAAATGACGAACGCAGGATTCAAAGCGCTCGCCAGCCGATTGTGCGTGGGACACGCACATTCATGCCCGGTGAAATGGAATTGCCCGGTCAATGTGTTCGGGCGAACGATTCAGCCGGGACAGTTGATTCACGCCGACAAACATGGATTCCTGGCGATTCCCGCGGGCGAGGAGCAGGGACTGTTGGATGCCGCGGTGTTCATGGATCAAAATGAATGCGAAACAGTGATCCCCGCTGCGCGCGAGAGTGCCGGATTAACAGCCGATGAACTTGTCGCACGATTGAACCAGGCGGCTCGTCAGTTCCGAGAAAACGCCTTGGCTAAATTTCGTCGCGGCGCCGAATGGTAAGTACGGGATGACTTAGACGCTCCTGACGTTTTTCGTCACTTCATTGTCGACGAACACTCCGTGGTCGTTTTTGGCGGAAGCTTCGCATCCGGAGACGACCACGGAGTGTTCGTCGACATTCCCCGAACCGATGATGATGCC
>JAGQPO010000690.1 GCA_020426665.1 Planctomycetales bacterium | reverse complement strand
TTGACGCCAGCGTCGGTTGCCACTCCGGTCAGTGTCACCGCTTGTCCTTCGTTGATCGACGGAGTGATCAGCAATCCGGAAAGGACTGGCAGAGCATTGATCACATCGGCCGCGATGGTTTGCGAGTAATCCCACGCCGGGTCGGGATTGCCAGCCGCATCGACACCGTCGCGTACGGACACTGTGATCGTGTAACCGCCAGATCGTTGATTGTTGTATCGATGCAAAAGACCAGAGAAATTGCGAATTGGCAAGTTTTCGGCACCAAGCGTCAGCAATCGCGGTTCACTGTCGTCTCCCCAATCGACCTGCAACTCAACCAAATCAAGAATTCCGGGTTCGAGCACGGAACCACTCAGTGAAAACTCCGTTCCTTCAATCTGAGCCCCGGTCGGCGTTAGTGTCAGAGCTTGCACTTGGGGATTTACATTGGCGACGTCGATGGTAAACGTTTTCCAATTGGTCCATAGTGTCGGCACGCCATTGACGTCCCGCGGCATATCGTCATCGGCGACTCGCAGGCTGATGCTGTAACTGCCTTCGTTGGCGGCAAGCAGTTGAGGCATCGATTGATCATCAACGTACAGCTTGTCATAGTCGCCGCTGCTCGGGCTCGCCGGAGCTGGTCCCGACACAACGGGCAGCGGGTTGCCACTAGGGTCAGCCGCTTTCCAATCGAATGTGATGGCATCGCCAGGCACGTCGCTCAACAATGGGTTCCCATCGATCGTAATCGCAGCCCCTTCCACAGCGGCAATCGCTGTGCCAGAAAGAGTGATCACGGGCGCGACATTGCTTACCTCAATTCGCAACTCATCTCGATATTGCCTCCCGCCGTCGTTGTCCGACACGAACAGCGTCGCGGTAAGCACACCATTGTCGGTGGGTGTGAAACTGGCGTTCAAGGATTGCGTCCAAACGCCATTGATCTCGGTTAAATTCAAAACCTGCGGGCCGAGTGCAAATTCCGTAACGCCAAGTTCGTTGGTCACAAGCCACTCGGCAGTGAAGCTATTGCCGTCAAGCGGGTTTGGATCGCGCACGACCCCTGACAGAGCGATTTCACTTCCTTCGTCGGTTCTCTGATCTTGGCCAGCATTTGCGACTCGTTGCGCCGCGATTTCGTTTCGGCTAAGGTCAAATTGCAACACATATCGCTGGTCGAGCGTTTTGAGTTGATCGATTGCGGTGCGTTCATCGAGACCAAGCACAATGAAACGTCCTCGATAATCTGAAAAACCCGTTGGTTCTCCCAAATCGTACGATTGATCACCATCGCGATCAAAATACAAAACCATCCCCTCGACGCCTGGTTCATCGGTAGAACGTTGACCGTCTACATTGATATCCTCAGACACGGTGCCCGTGATTATCGCATCCCCAAAAGCCACATCGATCGAATGCTGAACTGCTCTGCCATTTTGGCCATTGACTGCCAGCGTTACGGAACTGCGAAAGTCCTCGGTATACCCCGCTCCAACCGAGACGATGTAGCGATTGGTTTGTGTGAAGTTCGCGCCGTTAATCAGAAGATTAGCGGCTCCGAACGTATATGACTCATACTCCAACTGGTTGACTTGGACCGTTCCGCCACGCAACCATCCGTGGAAGTCTGTACCTAAAACCGTATCATCGCCATCACCCATAATAATTAGGGTGTTTGACGAGTTGGAAAGGTTCAACACGCTCAATTGATCCAGTCGCAGATAGTTCTTCCCGGACCCTCTCAGGTCGATGGCTTCGAATTCATCGATTCGGCCTCGGGCGTCTCCTACGAGGTCAAGAGTGATGTCACGAGTGTCAAGACGCAGCGTGTCAATTCCGTTACCGCCATCGAGACGGAAGAACGTCAAGTCGCTGATGGCCATCACGTCATTTCCTTCGCCACCTCGAAGTACATCTTCTCCGCCCAGCGAGATCAAAATGTCATCGCCGGCACCGCCAATCATCACATTGGGAGATGCGTCTCCGATAAGCACATCGGCGAGCAATGTTCCTTCATGCGTGACAGCTCCATCGAAATCGCGACCGAAAACAATATAGCTTGCGCCGGCGCCGTTGCCAGGATTGATGGCCGAGACAAACAGATCGTCATAGCCATCGCCGTTGATGTCCCCGGCACCGGAGACTCGCCAGCCTGAACTATCGCCTGTGTCGTTTCCGTCGAGGCGAAAGCCATTGGTTCCATTAAGCTCAGAAAGATTGATCACGTTGGTGGGTCCGCTGCGGTGACCGAACAACACGTAACTCGCACCGGCAAAAGGTATGCCATTGGGACTCGCAGCAGGCGCTCCCGCTATCAAATCATCGTAGCCATCACCGTTGACATCGCCCGCGCAGGAGACGGAATAGCCCAAATGATCACCGGCATCTACTCCATCGAGACGAAATCCCTCGCCACTACTAAGCGTGGCGAGATTGATCGCAGCCGGAAAGCCATCGCTGCGACCAAAGATTACATAAC
>JAGQPO010000689.1 GCA_020426665.1 Planctomycetales bacterium | reverse complement strand
GTCGTTGAAGCGCTTTGCCATTGCCAGATCGATCCCATCACAGCACAACTGAAGGGGATTTATGCGAAGGCAGAACCTTCCGTCGCATCTGCTGTCGGTCTCATTCTGGCCACGCATCGGGAGTCACCGACGCCGAACAGGCTGAGCGAGTTCTTTGACCATGAGGATCCCGCCGTGCGCGCACGGGCTTGGGAAACGGTCATCAGGAGCGTTCAATGAAAGTCGTTCTTGAAATCGTCGAAGGCATCGCAGCCGGACGAAAGAAATCGCTTCGGGCCCCCATCGTGATGACGGTCGGTCGAGGGGATGCGGCCGATTGGAGGGTGCCCGAAGATTCGGCCATGTCGTCCAAGCATTTTGAAGTCGCGGTAAGGCAAGACGGCTGCTATGTCACCGATCTGGATAGCACGAACGGGACTATTGTCGAAGGCGTGAAAATAACGCGTCTGCCGCTCACCGACGGCATTCAGATCAAGGCCGGGGCAACAAGCTTTCGAGTTTCGATGTCGCCTCGGGAGTCGACAACTTCACTGATCGCTGGGCTCGAGTCGGAACAAGGCCAAGCCCGCGCCGAAGCACCCATCGATCAACAGCCTGCTACAATCGCTCGCGAGGTTTCCGTTCCGCCAGATTCGATTCCGGTGAGCGAAGTCTTGCGGCAAACCGAACTGATCGGCCAAACGCAGCCGTCACCGTCACCGCCATCGGGCCGCACAAACTCCAGTACCGTGGAGGAACGCGGTGATGAGTATCGCGTCGGTCAGGCTCAATCACGCCCCTTCGCAGGCGCAGTGATCGAAGTCGTCTCGGAGTACGCCCGTGGTCGCAAAGCAATTCTTCGCTCGGGTCAATCAATCACCATCGGACGCACCGACCGAGCTGATTTTGTAGTCGCGGACCCACAACTATCGGCGTCCCACTTTAGAATCACTGACGACCGATCAGGCTGGCAATTGACCGATCTGAACAGCACGGCGGGAACCTCGCTGAACGGAACCAAGATTTCAACATCGCTTTTAAAATCCGGCGATCGAGTTGTTGCGGGGCAGACCCAATTTGTCGTCACCATTGGCGAATCAGCCCCGCTGAGTGGACGGAAAAATGATTCGCTCTGTCCATTTCAACAGGGTGTCCGCGACGAGGATCCCAAGGTTCGACGGGCGGCGATCGAAGCCGCTGCATGGTCAGGGGAGCCTTGGCTGCTGGATTTCTGTCGTGAGAACGCAAAAGAGCCGAGCCCAGAAAACAGAGACGCCCTTGTGATGATGTCCATCCTAGGGCTTCCGTCGGACCTGCAACTCGTTCGCGACTTAGCACGTCGGCCTGATCTAGGTCCGTCGCGATTTGAGTTGCTTGCGTCGTTCGCACACCCTGCCGTTGTGCCTGATCTGTTGCAGTCGATTAAAGGTGACGATCTCGTGTCAGCCGTCGCCGCAGCATCGGCTTTCTCACGAATAACGGGCCTGGACATTGCATCGGACCAACGAACCTCGCTGCCGCCGGACGAGGGAGAGGGCGAAGATGACGAAGAGTTTGCTGAGGATGTGCTGCTGCCGGATGCGGGAAAAGCAGAACGTCTCTGGCAGCAGCAGGCGAACCAATTCGCGTCCGGAACCGCATTTAGGCAGGGTTTGGAAACCAGCGGCCCGCCGACTGACACGTTACTACAGCAACTGGATCAACGTTCTCGATGGGAAGTCTGCATCAGAGGAAAGTTCGAAGGAACATGGAACGGCAGCCCGTTTGAGCTGGAAAGATTCATCATTCCATAAATTGCTTTAAGTCCAACGTGGAACGCCCGATCGATTCGTAGAACGTTTTTAATCCCTCGCGGTTAAATGAAACCGCTTGCCCATCAGGAAAGAATCCGACGACCAGCTCGTCGGAAGCCAGGTTGTCCAGGCTGTCAAAGGCTTCTTGTGAGCCGTGCAATACACGATCCTGGTCAAGTTGTTTGTTGATGTCCGCCGCGACCTTTTTGATGTCTGTGTTGGTAAAGTCATCGGTCAGAGTTCCTTTGGGCTTTCCGGCACGTGCGTTGGCGGTGTTATCGACGGCCAACGCAAGGTTGCGACCTTTTGCGTTGGGGTCAATGACCGCCATCAAGTCATAGTCACCGACGAGCGGCTTTTTCGAAACCGGATCGATCACTTGTCCAGGTTCAACCGGCCAATCTGCGTCTTGGAGATTGATCGATTCGCCCTTCCCGTTGGTTGCGGTGTGACGGCCTCGGTCGACGGTGTAGTACTGTTGATTGCTGCCCGAACGCGTGGTCATTCTGGCCTTCGCAACTTCCGCCGTGTTGTCGCAGGTTACGATGCCGGTTTGCTTGCTGGTTTTCATCTTGATCTCTTTAGGTTTCGCCGGGAAACCCTTTTGAATCCAGCGAACCGATTTTGGATTCGTCTGTCTGACCATGATGATGCGCGGCCGGTTGGGATTTGCAGCGGCGCGTAAAAACGCGCGGAAGTGATTCGGCGGCATGCCGGCATCCGCGGCGGTTGCTGCTTTGATGATGCCCTTCAAATTCCTGATCTTGGGTCCGTATCGTTTCGCACCCTTGGCGATCAACGCCATGAACGCGGCAACTCCGACGACTGCGATAAAATTTGCCAGATGCTTGGACGCTTTCTCCAGGTCGGCTTCACAGCGCGCCGAATAGGTCAGTTCAACGGCCGAGACAAAATCGTTGCCGACCGACCAGACCTGCCAGCCCAAGAATCCCAGGCCGACTACCAACAACAACGCATCAGCAATGAAGCCGATGCCGAAGTAATGTGATCCGGCCCAAACCACCAAAACGCCGACAATGATCGCAATACTGGCCGGCGACAGCATCGCGGCAAATTCTTCTTGAATCTCGGCGGGCAATTTTGGTCCCGTCAGATGCAGAACCCTGACAAATCGATCGTCCAGGGACATCGCTTCGACGCCCCCACCGCTGCCAACCGATCCCGGCGTCGGCATGCACCGTCGTTGGTTTGTACCGGCGTCGCTGGGTATCGTCGCGCCGCTGACGCCGGTCGGTCCGGGAATTCGTAGGTCAGCCATGGTCGGATGATTCGTGCGTGGAAACGGATGACTTGTAACTAGAAGAATGAGACCGAGATCCCACGGTCATCGTGTCTCGCAGCGGAATGTTGTTAACAATTTTACGATTGAACGGAAAAAATAGGTGCCCACCCGGTGCAAACCACGTGAAAGGCGGAGGACCGGTCGTCACTGTGGCCAAGTGACCAGGACGTTCCCATCGGCATCGACCAGTCTTAACCCGTCGATCGTTGCGGTTCCCACGTTTTCACCGACGTCCAACCGCAGCTTGAAAATGCGCTTTTCCGTCGGCAGACTGATTCGACACTCGTGCCAGTTGTTGTCTGCCTGTACGTGAAAATCTATCTGCTGCCCCTTGGGCAAAATGGTGTTCGGGTCAGTAGTCCAAAAGACTTGGCCGGTGGAACCAGCATCACTTTGTAATTTGAATTCCAAGAAGTACGGCCCGACCGGAAGCGTTGATGAAAACTGATCAAACGCCAATCCCGGGTCTTCACCGGTGAACTGTAACTTCAGTTGAGACCCCTCGATTTTAAGCGACGTGTTTTTGCGTGCCCGGATCGAACGTGTGGACTTGTCGGCATCCCTGTTCCGTTTTGACGCCTTTCTTCCGGCCGGTTTGGCCGACACATTCCCCCCATGCGCTCCATCGGTCGGGTCAACTGAAAAGTTTGTCCATTCGGGATGATGGTGCGGCAAACTCGCTGGGCCGACTGGTTTGTAAACGCTAGCGGGCGCATGAAGCACGTCTTGCGCCATTTTGGTCCATGTTTCGACCATGGCGTCCAATCGCTCCGGGTACCGATCGGCCAAATTCTCTCGCTCGGTCCGGTCATGGGCAATATTGTAAAGTTCCCAATCACCACTTCGAAAACTGACGGCTTTCCAATCGCCATCACGTAGTCCACGGTCAGACGAAAACAGAAAGTGAAGCGGCTGGTTCCTTTGGATCATTCCACCATCGAAGATAGGCCGCAATGATTGACCGGAAACGCCGCGCAGCTGTCGCCCTGGATATTGCGTGGGAATGTTCGCGCCGGCAACATCAGCAAACGTTGGCATCACGTCGACCAAGTGGGCACTTTGACGAACGATCGTTCCTTTTTCCCTGCGGATTCCCGCCGGCCAATGGACGATCGCCGGTGTGCAGATGCCGCCTTCGAATTGGTTTTGTTTGTAGAAACGAAAGGGACTGTTGCGAGCCCACGCCCAACCCGTCGAATCGCTCCACGAAACCGTCCCGTCGGTTGGTATCGATTCGATCTTTGTACTGCGACGATCATAGGGGCATGCGCCATTATCCGAAACAAACCAGATCAGTGTGTTGTCCAACTCGCCGGATGCCCTCAGGTCCCCAATCAAACGTCCGATCTCTTGATCCACTCGGTCGATCATTGCCGCAAGCGTGGTCATTCGTTTGATTTCAAACGTTTTTCTGGCATCGGTCAAACTTTCCCACGCCGGAATGTGTTCCGGACGCTCGCTGGGAACGCAATCAAACGGCAGCAGTCCGATCTCTTTCTGTTTTGCCACACGCGCTTTGCGGATCGAATCCCAACCGGCATCGTATCGGCCTTGGTACTTGGCGTAATCGTCAGGCAAAGCTTGCAGCGGTGCATGCGGAGCATTGAAGGCGACGTACAAATGCCACGGCTTCGTGGTTTCGCGAGCCTGCTGGAGAAATTCTAACGCATAGTCGACATTAGCGACCGTCGTATAAAACCCGTCATCCGGAACGACAAACGGTTGACCGTTCAAGCGAAACGAATTGTCGCCTCGGAAATAGTTACACGCACCGCTCAGGTGTCCGAAGTAACGGTCAAAACCGAAATCGGTCGGCTGCTGCTTCAAGTGCCATTTGCCAGTCATCGCAGTCGAATAGCCGCCGCCGCGCAGCACCTCGGCACTCGTAACAGCATTGGAAAGCGACACATCACCGGCGGCAATGCAGTACTGGCCCGTTAACAGCGATACACGGGACGAGTGGCACTTTGCCGTATTGTAAAACTGCGAAAATCGGATTCCGTTGCCGGCCAACGAGTCCAAGTTCGGCGTCTCAATCTCGCCGCCATAGCAACCGACATCCGAGAACCCCAGATCATCGACCATGATCATCAAAATGTTCGGACGCTCCGCCGCAATCCCCGGAACCCCCGCCGACAACAGCGCCAACGCAGACATCAATACGCAGAATTGGTAACGCATTTTTTTTAAGTTCCAAGTTCCAAG
>JAGQPO010000688.1 GCA_020426665.1 Planctomycetales bacterium | reverse complement strand
AACAAACCGTGTCGTTGATGCCCCAAGGTTTGGTTGCCAACTTTACACCACAGCAATTGTCGGATCTGGTCGAGTACTTGTTAACGCTTCGTCAGGGCGACGCGATCGATTCACGTCTTAGAAAGCAAGATTGACTCGAAGACCCGCGACAAGTGCGGTATCAAGATTGTCGCGCGAAGGCGAAATGACTTGAAGGTCCGGGGTGATGGTCAACATCGGCGAGACGGCTGCGTTGTAGAACAGTTCGACGCCCTGGCCGTCTCCGATCGGGCTGCCCAATGCGATCGACAACAGTGGGCCGATTTGGTTGCTGGTACCGCTGTAGTAATATCCGATGCCGAATGAATCATTGTCTCGCCGTGCGATCGGGCTTGTGCCGCCCAAGCCGGCCGACAGATAGTAGGCCAGCGGGTTGGTGTCGCGGTCGGCGATGCCGGCGCGGGCAAAGTAACCCCAGCCTTTACCCGGTTTGCACGGGTCGGTCACAACGTACTGGTCCATATTCCAATACAGCGACCATGATCCTACCTGTCGGGCGATCGGCACGTTGGGCAGTACGATACGGGGGTCTTGTCCCAGAGATACGAAACTGCGACTGTTCCAACTGCCACCAAACAATTGGTGTCCGGGTTTGCCCATGAATTGGGTCGGCAAACGCAGTTCACTCGTTAGAGCAGCACCGTCTTCGAACAACTCGTTCAACCCAATTGTTCCTGCCGTATCCTTCGCGTTCAGCACGGTGAAGCTAAACAGCGGCTCGCCGTCAAGTAAATAGGCAAATCCGAGACCCAATGTCGAATACGGCACCGAACGCAATGCGAGCGGCGTGCCTACGAACGCCAGATTGGAAAACTGGCGAATCCCGCGGCCATGGGCGAACGCATTCACATCACCGTCAAGCGTGTCCAGTTTACC
Organism: Planctomycetales bacterium; assembly: GCA_020426665.1. Classification (GTDB taxonomy): domain Bacteria; phylum Planctomycetota; class Planctomycetia; order Pirellulales; family Pirellulaceae; genus Stieleria. The sequence goes on along the minus strand of JAGQPO010000688.1, from coordinate 2,284 downwards.
GGCGAACAATACAAAGTTTTCCGACAGAGCCTGCGTGATCAAGAAATTGGTGATGTATAGCTTGTCGCTGTCGGTGACCGGCAGATCGGCGGCAACGTTGGACGGCAGGAACGCGCCCGTGGTGCCGGCAAGTGATTCGCCAAAGCGATGCTCTGCTCGAATCTTCAGAAACAATCCCTCTTGGATACCAAGCTTTCCGAAGTCGGCGTTCATCACATAATCACCGTGTCCGGAATAGCGAAACTCGCGTTCCAATCCTCCCGTCGTGTTACCCATGTAGAACTGGGTCACGTTGTTTTGCAGCGCGATGCCCGAGGATGCAAGCGATTTCGAGAATCGGGTGTAATTACTGCACAACAAACAACCGCCTTCATTACCGCAGCTGTCACATGCTCCCGATGTGTCACACGGCGAGTCGCAGGTGTCGCAACACGACGTGGGGGCGTCGCACTGTGCTCCATAGTACGGAGCTCCATAATACTGCGCACTGGCTGTGATGTTGGCAGAGGTTGCCAGGAGAAGGGCCACTGCGAAACAAAGTTTCACCACGCGACGCGAAATTAATTGGATCTTGGCCATCCTGAAAACACTCCGTCGAACTTACGAAAATCAATTCCGTTTCCGCTCTAAACTGGGTTTCCCATAGACTGGTGAACAAGACAAACGGGACAAGAAAGAGCGATCCTGATCGCTCTCATCGTCATCCGACTCTGCGGGAATTGCAATTTCCGGATTGTCAGTCGAAGACTTCTTCACCTGGATGTACAGTGTTTCGGTTTTTCCGATTGCACCAAATCGGTTTGACACTGGTTGTTCCACCCAACTGCCACAAAACCAGAAATCGCGAATTTGGCTTGCTGCCGCGGTAAGATGAACGTGTTATTGTGGTCATACGGTTATCCCATCTGTGATTTCACGAGCTGAAAAGACTCAATGAAGATTTTGCAAACAATTAATTTGGTGTCGCTGCTTTGCTGGGTTCTGGGTATTGGTTCACTGGCCGGCCGGTCAATGGCCCAGGAGCCGACCGATGGAAGCGTCTTGCCATTTCCGGCAACACCGATGGCGAGTGTCGCCAAGCCACGGCTGCAAGATTCCACGATGCGTTGGCCTGAGCAACCGAAGCGACTTGCCGATGACGCGCCTAACATTTTGATCGTCTCGTTGATGGTTGATGGGTCGGAAGTCGCCAGCGTTGAACTCAAACGCACTGTACCTGCTGCATTTACCGCCAGCGAAAGTTTTGACGTCGGGGCCGACCTGGGATCAACCGTTTCATTGGATTACATGGATAAACGCCCCTTCAAATTCGAGGGGACGATCGACAAAATGACGGTCGAGCTAAAGTAGACCTGACACGTTACACCTACACCACGAAATCGGATCGGAATCATGTTGCGCAGTTTACTTCTTAGTGGTTTACAGTTGGCTGCCGCGATCGTCGCAGCGATCATCGGCGCATTCGGCGGTGCGGCCGTTACGGATGCTGCCGATCCGTTGCCTTCATGGAACGAGGGGGCGGCAAAACAATCGATTGTGCAATTCGTAGAAAAAGTGACTGACGAGCACAGTCGATCGTTCGTTCAACCCGGTCAGCGAGTCGCGGTATTTGACAACGACGGGACATTGTGGTGCGAAGCACCGCTGCCGTTTCAAGTCGTCTTCGCGCTGGATGAATTGAAACGCCGTGTTCCAAATGAACCCAAGCTGGCGTCCGATCCCATGGTCCAAGCGGCGATGAAAGGAGACATCGCGAAATTGCTGGAAGGCAAGCATCACGACGGCTTGATGAGGATTCTGGCTCTCACCCACGCCGGGATGACCACCGATGAATTTGATCACTCAGTGAACCAATGGCTGGCAACGGCGAAGCACCCGCGTTTCGAAAAACTCTATTCGGATCTGACATACCAACCGATGCAGGAGTTGTTGAACTATTTGCGGGCCAATGAATTCAAGTGTTTCATCGTGTCCGGCGGCGGCGCCGATTTTATGCGGGTTTGGACCGAAAGGGTTTACGGGATTCCGCCGGAAAACGTCGTCGGGTCGACGGGACAGGCAACCTATCAAGTGCGGGGCGGGGTACCGGTTCTGGTTAAGACGTTGGACAATGTGTTTGTCGACGACAAGGAAGGCAAGCCGGTCGGAATTCACCAATTCATCGGACGTCGTCCGATCGCCTGTTTCGGCAACAGTGATGGTGATCAAGCGATGATGGAATACACCACCGTCGGAAATCCGTTACCAAGCTTCGGATTGATCGTTCATCACACCGATGCGGATC
>JAGQPO010000687.1 GCA_020426665.1 Planctomycetales bacterium | reverse complement strand
CTTTGGTTATGAATGCCCGTTGGGCAAACCCGTACCCAAGGAATACATAGATTCCGTTAGAGTCAGCAAATCTCAAATCTTAGAACCGACCTGCGTCCGATCCCGAATGTATCGGGACGGAGTGACCGGAAAACAAATAGGTCGCAGCCGTTAAATGCGATTCTCAGAAATCAGATCACCCCATCCTGACACATTCGGGCCATCACCAGATCCCAGTGGCCAAACTTCCGCAAATGATTGCAGGAGGTATGCGGCTGCCCGACAGGATCAAGTGTACACGTGCGTAATCCGCAAATATAGGAGCTGTTTTTGCCAGATCCGTTAATCTGCGTGGAATTTCGGAGCAGGAAATTGCAAAATGACATCAAAACGACTGCGGGATTGTGTGGAGTGATGATTTGACGATGAACATCACCCCCCCCCAATACTACCGCTTTATATTTCAGCCAAGTGGAACGGTATTGGCTTCACTCGCCGCGGATCAGCTGAGCCTTTCGCACGAGTTGGACAAACTCGTGACGCAATTGATATTCGTCGCCGCCTAGGTTTGCATTGGCAACTTGGTGAACGTTTTCCAATGTCCAGTCGCCGACGAATTCGCTTTGACGCAGCAACATGCCGAACGAGGCGACCGAGGCGGCGAATTGGAAATCCGTGTCCGATTCGTCGAATGCCACTTGGCTGTCATTTACATTCAACTGAACCAGCGTACTCGCATCCCCATCGGGTTGTTTGTATCGCAATTTGACAGTCAACGCTTCACCGCCTGATGCGGCTTCGGTCAGTTCGCGCGACGTTTGATACTTCAACGGATCAACCGCCGAATCCGTTTCATCGCGTCCGTCGGCCGGAACCAGTTCATAGAAGGCGGTGACTTGGTGTCCCGCACCGATTTCGCCGGCGTCCTTTTTATCGTCGTTGAAATCTTCCTTGGCCATCACACGGTTTTCGTAACCGATCAAACGGTATTGAGAATAGACCCGCGGATTGAATTCGATTTGCAACTTGACGTCTTTTGCAATTGTTACGAGTGTCGCATTGGTTTGACGTACTAGAACCTTACACGCTTCGTTGGCGGTGTCGATAAATGCATAATTGCCGTTACCCTTGCCGCTGATCTGTTCCATCATCGCGTCGTTATGGTTTCCCATTCCAAAACCGAGGGCGGTCAGAAAGATCCCGTCGGACGACTCTTGCTGGATCAGTCGAACCAATTCATCGGTGCCCACCATTCCAACGTTGAAATCGCCGTCGGTACACAAGATGACTCGATTGACACCGTCCTTGATGAAATGGTCGCGTGCGGTTGCATAGGCGAGTCGGATTCCCTGGCCGCCAGCCGTGCTGCCATTGGCCGACAAACCGGAAAGTGCTTTGACGATTTTCTTTTGTTTGTTCGCCGGGGTGCTTTCGAGAATCAAACCTGCGGAACCCGCATAGACGACGATCGCAACTCGATCCTCTTTGCCGAGTTGGCCGGTCAACATTTTCATGCCTTCGACGACCAGCGGCAATTTATTCGGCTGATTCATCGACCCACTGGTGTCCAGCAAAAAGACCAGGTTACAAGGCGGACGAGACTGGCGATCAAGTTTCTTTCCCTGGACCGCGACACGCGCCAACCGATGCGATGGGTTCCATGGGCAACGCGTGATGGTCACGTCGGTTGCGAACGGATGCTCTGACTCCTTATCGGGTGCCGAGTAGTTGTAGTCAAAGTAATTGACCAGCTCTTCGATTCGCACTGCGTCGGGGCGTGGCAAGCGGCCTTCGACCAGCGACCGCCTGACCTTGCTGTAGCTGGCGGTATCAACGTCGACGGAAAAGGTACTGAGTGGATGCTCGGAGACTTGTTTGAATTCATTTTCGATGATCGGGTCAAAGCGATCGCCGTCTTGGGGCTGCCGATCGAGTTCTCGCATCGGGAGTTCGCCGCGGTCGCTAAGCGGTTGAAAACCGAAGTCGGGCAACTGAACAGTGGTCCCGGAGACAGTGCTCCCGGAGATGGCCTCACCGACAACGCTAAGCTTGGACAACGATCTCGATCGTTCTACGCCTAACTCCGCCGTCGTTTGTTTCTGACCAGCTTGCCTGAGGCCTTGGTCAGGCGGAAGTGGATGTAGGCCAAACGTCGGGAGTCCGGGTTCTCCATCAGCTGCCATTTCGTTCTTGGCCAACATCGGCTGCGGATCCGACGCCGCACCGACATCGCTTTTCAAACCCATACTCGATTCGTCCACTGGAGAAGGGGCGGGAAACGGATGATCCAGAGCGACATTGCGTTTTAGACGTTTGTCATGTATCGCGAATGATTCTTCCATTTCGATGTCCGGCGCGGCCGCGTCGGAATTCATGACCAACCCGTCGTCGATCACGTCGTCGCCTAAGCTTGCGACCGCATCTAGATCGACGTCCATCGTCGTCGTAGCTGCCGACTGCGGTTCGGAGGACAAAACACCTGGATGACGTGAATCAAAACTCTGCGGGACGTCGCCGGCGTATTGCGAAATCATTGCCTGTTGTGTTTTGGGGATGACTCCGATCGCGACCAACAACACTGCGGCCGCGGCGAGCAACCATGGCACAAATCGGCGCATTGAGTTCGTCGATGCTAATTGGGCCGATGCAACGTTGGCAGATGATTGCACTGATGCGGCCAGGATTTGATCGCGACGATTGTGATCCAAAGTGCCATGACTCTCACCCGCGTACAACGATTGCAACTCGTCCGTCACTTGTCGGGCCTGGTCAACCGCGGCACTTAGTTCGGGATCGTCCGATATCGCCTGCTCAAAAACCGAGGTTTCTTCCGCGGACAATTCGCCCATCACATAGGCGGTGATGCGAGCATCATCCCAAATCGACGATTCGTTGGGGGTGACGTTGGACGGATCGTTGGGCTTCCGAGAATCAGACATTGGAATTGCCTCTTAGGGCAGCAAGTAATTGTGTATTGATCAGGCGGTTGCGATCGCATCTTTCAGCGACCGAACGGCGGCGTGCAGATGGAAGCCGACGTTGCTGACGGTCAATCCGGTGACCTCGGCGATCTCGCGATAACTGAGCCCGGCCTGCATCCGCAAACGCAGGACTTCCTGCTGGCGTCCGGACAAGCGATCAACCAACGCGGCAAGCCGGTTTTCGTTGTCGTTTGATTGCTCCGCAGCAATCGCCGCCGAGGGTGCGTCGGGGTGTGGGTCGGCGACAATGATTTCGCCGGCATCAACGGGGTGGGAGTGTTTGGTGCGTTGCATGTCGATCACTCGGCTGCGGCAGACGGCAAATAACCAAGGTTGGATCCGCGACGCGATTTTGGATCGCTGCTGGCGGCACAACCGCAAAAATGTTTCCTGCACCGCGTCTTGAGCAGCTTGCCAGTCTCCAGAGAGCATCCGGCAGGCATATGCAAGCAATTGCTGTTCATAATCACTGATCAGCTGCGACAATTCTTCCTGCGACCAAGCGTCATCCGTTGCGGCCGATGATGAAGTTGCGGCAACACCATCGGCGGACCGCCGCCCCGATTCGGGGGCGTCGGCCAAAACATCGGCTGTGGCGTGGTCTGACATGGCGTTCTTGGTCAAAAAGCGGACGCGTTTCAGCCCAGAACACGACTCGGAGAGGGCTTTGTTAGGCTTCGGGTGAAAGTTTTCGAAAGAATTTTCATCCGACCTTTTCTATTGACCTGATTCGATGCCGCCGGGTATCACAAAACGCTGTATTCCCCGCCCAGTAAAACTACCGCGATTGGTCCGGCCGAACCGGATTGGCGACCGGCCCAACCGCGTTTTTCTAGAAGAAACGACCAAGGAAGGTTCGATCATGTCTGGCCCAAACACAACCGTCCCGTTGCTGGACGTTAATCGCGACAACAAGCCTCATCGCGACGAGTTTGTCGAGGCGATCTCCGCGGTGATCGACAGCGGACGATTTCTGTTCGGTCCCGACGTCACGGAACTTGAAAACGAGATCGCCGGCTACAGTCAAGTCGAAAACGCGATCGGTTGTGCCAGCGGCAGCGACGCGCTGCTGTTGGCGCTCATGGCGTTGGACATCAAAGCAGGCGACGAAGTGATCGTCCCCAGTTTTACGTTTTTCGCTTCGGTCAGCTGCATCACGCGACTGGGCGCGACACCGGTTTTCGTCGATATCTGCCCGGACACGTTCAACATGGACCCGCAATGTCTTTCCGACGCGATCGGGCCAAACACCAAAGCGATCATCCCCGTGCACCTGTTCGGCCAGTGCGCCCAAATCGATCGGATCTGCCAGATCGCCGGTCAGCATGACTTGCCGGTCATCGAAGACGCCGCCCAAGCAATCGGCGCCGCCTACCACTCTCGCCCGGCGGGAAGTTGGGGGTTGGTCGGTTGCTTCAGCTTTTACCCAACGAAGAACCTTGGCGCGATGGGTGACGCCGGCATGTTGACAACTGGGGACGCTGCGATGGCGGACCGGCTGCGATTGCTGGCCGGACACGGCATGCGCCCGAGGTACTATCACCAGGCGATCGGAATCAACAGCCGTATCGACACGTTCCAAGCCGCGGTACTGCGAGTCAAATTGCGTTACCTTGGCGAAGCAATCGATTCACGTACTGCGATCGCCAAGCGTTATATGAGTCTGTTGGAACAAGCCGGCTTGGTCGGTCCCGACCAGGTCGTGTTGCCCACCGTAGATGCCAACGCATTTCACGTTTGGAATCAATTCGGAATCCGGGTCGGCGAAGGACGACGTGATGCACTTCGCGCCCATTTGGCCGAGCGCGGCGTTGGCAGCGAGATTTATTATCCTGTACCGATGCACCTTCAACAGTGCTTTGAGTACTTGGACGTTGATGGCAGCGAATTGCCCGAAACGGAGCGTGCCAGTCGCGAGATCTTGAATCTGCCGATCTTCCCGACGTTGACCGAGCGTGAACAGCAACAGGTCGTCGATACGATTTCCGGTTTTTACAAAGCCGGCGCCAAAGTCGCCGCTTAGCGTTTCGCCCAGGTTTAATTTTAGGGTTGAGTCATGTTTGTACGACGGACTTCCAGTCC
>JAGQPO010000020.1 GCA_020426665.1 Planctomycetales bacterium | reverse complement strand
GCTCTTGCATGCCATGCATTTTGATCCCGCGTGCCGCCCATTTGTTGGCCAGGTCGACCACCAACGGATCATTCAGCAGGATCAAAGCTTGGGCGGGTACATTCGAAACGTTTCTACGGCCCATCGTGCTGAAGGGCACAGGTGTATCAAAAGTCAACATAAACGGCGAAAGAAAGTTCCGCCGCACGGCCGTGTAAATCGATCGCCGTCCAGCGCCATCCAACGGCCCACTATGGCTGGGGCGTCCTCGGCCGTCCATAAAAGCTGTCAAGTGAATTGGTATCGATTCACCAAATTGGTTTGTGTCAAGTTGTCCCGATAGCGCGAGTAATGCATCACGAATGGATTCACCCTCCAGCCGTTTTGGCTCGCGGTGATGCCACAGCAAATTATCGGGATCGACAGCCACCGCCGCATCGTCCGATAGACTGGACATCTGGTACGTTCGTGACAGCACAATCCTGCGAATCATTCGTTTAATACTTTGACCATCTTCGGTAAACCGCGTGGCAAGGTGGTCAAGTAAATCGGGGTGCGTCGGACGCCGACCGAGCACACCAAAGTCGTCGGTCGTCGGCACGATACCTCGCCCGAGCAAGTGATGCCAAATCCGGTTGACGATGACGCGTGACGTCAACGGGTTATCGCGGTCATTGATCGCCTCGGCCAATTGCAGACGCCCACTGCCGGAACGGATCTTCATCGGACCGTTGCCCGCGATCGCTGTCAGGAAATGTCTTGGTTCGACATCGCCCGGTTTGGACGAATTGCCGCGGATCAGCACCCTCGCGTCCTCTCCGGTGCCATCCATCATCGCCATCGCCAATCGCGATTTAACCATGATTTTTGATTGCAGCGTCTGGCGCTGAGCAGCCCACTGAGTTGCCAGTTTCTTCAGTTGATCAGAGGTATGTTCATACGCAGCTTTGGAATACTTGGCAACAACGTCGGCCGTTTCACCGAGATATTTGTCGATTGCGTCGCGAGCCTCTTGTGACGCACCTTGGGTGACAACGTAAACTTCCAACTGCGAGCCTTCGTCCGGCGTAAATTCCAAATGAATTTGGTGGCCGTTGTATCGACTCAGGTACATGTTGGCCCATGGGATTCCTTCCCGGATCTCCTGGATCGTTTCGCCATGCAACGGCCCCGCAATCAATCGGTGCGAATCAACACAGGCCACCACATGCCCTTTGCCTCGCACCCGACAACCAACGATTCCGTCGGTACATGTAAAGGTCGGCGTTCGCAACATCCGTCCGCTGCGCGGCATGTTCGCCAACCGACTTTGATTATTGACTCCCTTTTCCGACACCGACTGTAATCCGTTCCAAAAGGGATCACTGGCGGCAACCGCGTTAGGCGAAAACTCTATCTTCGCTGCCGTGTCTGTCGTTACCAGCACAGGTTGCGCGACCTGACGGGGGCGGTCACCAAACAGAAAACCGTCCTGAAAGTACTCTTCCGGTTTTATGTCCTGGTAATTGAACAGAACCGTTGATCGGGCAACCTGGTCAAGCGGTTCGACGGAATCGGGCGACAAACCGTGGGCGGCCATTAATTGGTCAACCTTCGATCGGAACTTTGCGTCCAACGACGCAAGTTCATTGGCGACCTGCCGATTGCGCTCCATCGATTCAAATCGAACCTGCCGATAAACACTGCCTTCCAGAAATCCCGACAGCGAATAGTAATCTGCGGTGGAGATGGCATCGAATTTGTGATCGTGACATCGCGCACACGAGACGGTTAAACCCAGGAAGGTCTTTGACATCACGTCAATCATGTTGTCAAACCGGTCCGATTCGTCCTTGCGGATATCGACCGGGGAATGAATCCATTCTCCAAGAAACCAAAATCCTGTGCCCAGAATCGATTCGTTAAAACCTCGCTCGGGGTTCAGTCGCGGCTGCGAAAGCAAATCGCCCGCTATGTGTTCTCGCACCAGTTGGTCGTAGGGGATATCGGCATTGAACGCACGGATGATGTAATCCCGATACTGATAGGCGTTTGGCGAATCATTATCGAATTCATGCCCGCGCGACTCGGCATAGCGAACCAGATCCAACCAGTGGCGTCCCCAACGTTCGCCG
>JAGQPO010000686.1 GCA_020426665.1 Planctomycetales bacterium | reverse complement strand
CCCCTCTCCCCCAAACAAGCCTAAAGCGTAGCAGCAACCAACGGGATTGGAAAACTCATTGGTGCGGCAACTCGATTTAAACTGCGAACAAGGCTTGTTCGGGGGAGAGGGGAGCCAGAATGAAAGAAGAAAGTGCGTCCGTTGGCCGACGCCAACCAACATTGGAAACAGCCAATCGAACCGAAGTGATTTTTCGTCGTCGCAAATCTGCTGGAGGTTGGGCAAACCGACGGGGTTTCGTGGCGGCCTGCTTGTGCCTCGGTGCTTGACTGACACCGAGGCCATCTTTTGACGGCGTTTTGCTGCTCCGGCGGCCGACACCGGTGATCTCTGCTTCCGCGGGCCGGAGAGATCTGCGTCCAGCATCGCCATCTTTCGGAAATCTAACTTTTGGCAAAGAAGTTTTCAGGGACTCGGTCGCAATTCACGCAGGTCACCCATGAAGAACACCAATGGCCTGTTCAGGCCAGCGTCGATCTCTCACAAGACCTTCCTGGAAAGAGCCATGAAAACCCAATCACTCATCAAGCAGCCTGCCAATCGTTCTCGCAAAACTCAAACCCGAAAACGAAAACGGCGTCATTTAGTCGTACAGACTTTGCAATCTCGTGAAATGATGGCCGCTGACTTCAGTTGGGACGGTGACATCTTGCGAGTTTCCGGCTCGGAATCGGACGACTTTATCGCCGTGCAAACGAGTCAACTCGGCACTCAGGTCGTCACCGATGACGCGTTCGTTTCCGAGTTCGAAGGAAGACCTGTCGACTCCGCATCATCCATTGAGATTTCCGGCGGAGGAGGTAACGATTTGCTATTCAGCTACCAGTCGCCTGTTCCGGTCAGCCTGATGGGCGAGGGCGGCGACGACTTCCTCTTTTCTGACGACCTTTCCGATCATCTGGATGGCGGCGACGGAAACGATTGGGTCTACAGCCAAGATTTAGACGGCGTCATCGAAAACGCCTTTCGAATCAAAGGTCTCGATTTGAATCCAAGTTCTCTCAGCGCGATTCCCCGAATCGACGAAAACAACTTGATCGAACTGACCGTTGAGGTCGGAGGAGAAGTCGACATCGCCGGCACGCCGGTTGACCTTGCCGGAATGGTTGACGTCGGGCGAACAGGAATCGATGTCCAGCTGAGCGGAACCGTGGCGAATTGGGACGATGCGTTCGGCATTCCCGAATTGGATCTGATCAACACAACTTTGACGCTCGGTGCTGGCCACGATTTCAATGAAGGAAATGGTTACCGTGTTGAATTGCAAACCTCCCTCGACGCCGATGGTACTGCAATCGATATCGACGGTGCAGTCGAAGTGACCGAAGAAAGTGTATCAGCCGAATTGACCGGGGCGATCAACGATTGGGACGATGCATTCGGAATCAATAACCTTGATCTTCAAGATGTGGAATTAAGCGTTCACGGGGTTGTTGATGCGGCCGACAACACCGAATTCGACATTGCGATTGCGGCAGACATGCGGTTTGATGCCACGCTGATCGATGTCACCGGAGAGATCTCCGTAGCGCCCGATCGAATCGAAGGCGAATTCGTTGCGTCGGTCGAAAACTGGAATGACGCATTGGGCGTCGAAGGGCTGGATTTGACCGAGACCGACATCGAAGTGATCGCGTCATCTAACCGTGACGATTTGTCGGAGTTTTATCTGAATCTGGCAACCCAGATGGAAGTCACCGGAAGGAACCTTTCCGTTTTGGGAACGGTAGCGATCGATGACGAAGGGATTGGGGGGACGTTGACCGGAACGGTCGACGGCCAGTGGGCAGCGGCGCTCGGAATCGTAGGTCTAAATCTTCACGATACAAGACTAAGTGTTCGTGCCGCCAAGACGAACAGCGGGACGGAACTTGGTTTCGACGTTGCAGCGGAGATGGATCTTTGGGGCACGACCATCACCGTCGACGGCAGTGTTGATGTGACGCCGCAAGGTACCAGCGCGAGCTTGACCGGCTCGATCGATGGCGACTGGGCCAATGCGTTTGGAATCGGCGCGTTGCAATTGCGAGATACGGCGTTAACGATTGGTACCGATGCGGCCAATGGACTTAGTATCTCCGTCGACACCGATTTGCAACTGTTTGGTGGTTACATCGACGTCATCGGCAATATTGACTTGGGCAACGACGGACCAACGATCACTTTTTCGCCTCCCGTCGCACACGATTTAGTTGACTTACTGGGGATCTCGGGCTTTACGCTGGACGACGCCGACCTTGCAATCACCGCGGGTCTGGGCGGAATCGCCGTCGCGGTCGACACGACGATGGACATGGGGGCAATCGATGTTGACTTCACCGGAACCTTTGCGATCGATAGGGACAATGTCTCGGCAAGTCTGACCGGTCGTGTCGATCGTTGGGACAACGCCTTTGACGTCGCCGGATTGAATCTGGAAGACATCGTCCTGACGCTTGGTGCCGAATCCGGGCCGGCCGGCGCCAGCATGTTCATTGGGCTGGGCGCCGGGATCCACCTCGGTACGACACAAATCGATGTGGCGGGCATGATCGGCGTCGGATCAACCGGATGGGATGTCGCATTCCGTGGTGAAATCAACTCGCTGACAAGCCACAACTTGATCGACTTTGCCAATACGCTGACTCAAGCGGGCAACCCTGACGCGGCAGTGATTCCCCGGGACGCACTGGGCGATTTCGAACTCAAGGATGCCTACATCAATTTTGCCCCGAAAGGCGGCAACGCAGAATTGGGCATCACAGACGGATTCGGAATTGGCGGAGACTTCTATGACGATGGTGAAATGCTTGCCGCTGGCGAGTTCGACGTCGACCTGGAACAATTCTACTTTGAAGTTGCACTTGATCTTCCACAGCTAACCCTGGGGCCGGTCGATCTAAGCGATGTCGTGATCGACATTCGCATCGCCGCAACTGACTCCTACTTCAAGGTTGCCGGCACCGCCGAATTATTGGGCGCCGAAGTTCATGTCGGTGGCGAAGTTAACGGCGATGGCACGTTCATGGTGACCGGCACGGCCAACCTTAATATCGCAGCCATGTCGGCGACGGCGACGTTCACGATCGACACGTCGGGGATCTTCTTCGAAGCGTCCGCACAGGTATCGGTCGTCAATGCGATCACTGGATCGGTAACACAGAACCTAATGGGTGTTGTTAACGATGTTCAAACAGTAATCGACAATGCCCAAGCCGGTGTCGAATCGGCGAAATCCGTTGTTCGAAGGCTCGAGGCAGATCTGGTCGCCGCACGAGCCGAAGCGCAACGAGAGGTCGATGAAATCAAAGCCAACATTGCGTCTGCCAAAAGCGTTGTTGACAGCATCGGAGCCAGCAAGAACTACTGGTACAAGGTTCGCTCGTCTCGCTACAGCGCATGGAAAACAGCGGTCCGCAACACCAACAACGCCGCATGGTACAACTACGCCTATTACAAAGGAATCGAAGCGACGAAGTACGCCAGCTATCTCTCGGCGGCTGGAACGTATGCATCCCGAGTGGTCGCGTACAACTCCGCATTGGCAACTTACAACGCGATCAAAGCGGCGGCCGGATGGGCGCTTGATACCGCCGGCGTTGAAGCCAACCCGGATGTGATTCGCATCAACGCGTTGCTGACAGCTGCACGAGTCGGTGTCGGAGCCGCCGAGTTGGCTCTCAATGAGATAGAAAAAATCAACGCGGAAGCCTTGCAAATCCTGAACGTTGTCAACAGCTTGCACGTTGATCGCATCACGCTCTCGGGCAAGGTGGAAACACTGGGAAGTGTGGCGGTTCATGCCAAAGTGGACTACAGCTTTGCCGGTAACAGCTACTCGTTTGCGATGGACGCGGACACCGACAAGTTGATCCAGCAACTCGCGGGTCGATTGGCGTCCGCGATCCTGTGATCATCACGGAGAATGGGACCGCCTCGTCTCCGCCACCGGAACCGATCCCGGTGCGAGAAAGAATTGTTGGTGGATGGACGGCATCGATTAAGTTCGACAACGAAGACTTCCACAAGCTTCGCGAAGAAATTGGCGAGGAATCCAAAGCCGATGAGCTGGATACCATCGTCGAGAATCTGATGGGCACAACGTTTCAAGTCGTATTCAACGAAGACGGTACTTTGGAATCCTCGCAACCCGGCGGCGACAAAGACAAGCGAGCTCCCGGAAGCTATGTGGTAGAAGATGACCAGAATACCAGTGCGGTAGTAAAGGTCGCGGTCGATGCGCCCGATGGGAAACAGGAGGTAACTCTGAACGCAGAATTCACTGGTGACGACCAATTCAAGTCGCCATGGACGCATGGTGTTCCGGAGGAAGCCTCAGGCCTTTTTTTTGCCGAGTTTAGACGCGACAAGTTTGCCGAGTGACAATTCGGTGAAGACTCGAAATTGGGTCGGGCACGTTTAGCCCTACCCTAAACACTCGGACTCGCCCGATGCGAATCGCGATCGAACGGCAAAGTGGCGGTTGCGATGCCGACTGTTGTCATCGCAACCGTTTCGCGTCGTTGCCGGAGAGGAAAACCTCCGGCGCCGGGCGTACAAACGTCCGTCCGAAATCCGCTTCGGTCTTCTGCACCTACCGCATTTGGCGGGAGATCTCAGAGTTGGCGGTTTGTCCAACTTCGCGGCG
>JAGQPO010000685.1 GCA_020426665.1 Planctomycetales bacterium | reverse complement strand
CGGGCACCGTTTCAATCGAACAGCCCGGAGTGATGTTACGCCGACTAAGTTGGACGGAATCATTCAAATTGCAACCCGACGGACAGATGACGTTGGATGCGGTCAAGAAAAAGACTGAGCAGACGAAATTGAACCTGTTTGTCGACGGTGATGTCCGCGCCGTGATGGACGACGGCGGCACAGCCAATGCCGGGTCGGTACAAGGCGTCATGAGGCCGTATTACATCGACCAAGTCGCCGAGGCACCATCCGATTCGACAAAGACCGAGCGCGTCGTCGAGCCGATGCAAAAGATCGACCGAAAGATGACACTGGTCCCCGAAGTCTTCCATGCGATGGACGGCGTTTCAGTTGACGTCAACCAGATTGCCGCACAGATGGACCGATTGAGTCTGTTTTTCGAGGTCGCGGCAGACTATGGAAAGACGCGGGTGAAGAAAACGTCTGAGTCAACCGACGTCGGGAGTTGGTCATTCGGAAGCGCGGGTAAAGGCGATAAACAACCGTCGGCTGGATCGGCGAGGTTTGTCAGTCAACCCACCGCCGACGGATTGAGGACGCCTGTTGCCCACCAGCCAGATTCACCCATTCCACGTCCGCGGCTTTCCGGTGACTCCGTCAGCGCGAAACTGTTGATCTCCGCGTCGGGAATGCACCCACAAGACGTCAGCGTCGATGGTAACGTTGATGTCCAGCACCAGGTCTTGTCGGGCGACACGTTATTGCCCATCCAGATGACCGGCGAAACAATGCGATTGGTCCCAAACTCGGGTCCCCAATCGTCCGGTCAAAACTACTTACAACTGGGCAGTGGACCGGAATCTCCCGCCCGCCTGAAAATGGGCGACGGGTTCTTCGTTGGTCCGACCATCAAGGTTTGGCCAAGTGCCAACGTTGTGCAGGTTGCGGGTGCCGGCGAGTTGATGATCCCCAGCGAAATGTTGAAGCGAAAACCAACGTCGGCACCAGCGAGTCTTCAATCAACGTCGTCTGCCGTGGGAATTCCCAACGTCGATTGGGCGTCGGCTCCCTACTGTCGATGGGGAGGCGGCATGCAATTCGATGGCAAGACGGCGTTGCTGACTGGTGGCGTACAGATTGATGCAGAATTGGTAAGCGGTGACAGCCCTTGGGTTGCAACGATGAACGGCCAAGAGATGCAGATCTCGTTGGAACAGCCGGTGTCGTTGATGGATCAAGCATCCATGTCGTCGGCCCAGCTGGCCGAAATCAATTTGATGCAGGTGGAAAACCGCCCCGTCATCGTTCGCGCCGAACAACGGTCGGCTGATCAGGCAACCGAGGCGATTCATATGATTGCAGCCAGTCGGCTCGTCTTCTCGCCGGCCGAAGGTGGCAGAGTGATGGGTGCTGGTCCGGGATGGTATCGAGCCTGGATGATGACGGACCAGAAAAGCACCATGATGGCACCTCAAAAGGCCACCGCACAAGATCGCAATCGGCGCGTACTGCAAGGCGTACATCTAACATTCCGTGAATCGATGCAGGGCGACCTTGAAAAAGAAACCCTGGCGTTTACCGGTGGCGTCCGAACCGGAGTTCGAGAATTGCAATCATGGAACGATGCGGTTGACGTGTCGCAAATGGAACGGCTGGCGGTTGGCGAGATGACGTTGGATTGTCAACAGTTGCAATTTGGTATCACGCCAGGAATGCCGGAGGATTTGCGTCGCATTCCGGGAATGCCGACTCCCTGGGAAATGGTTGCACTGGGCGGTGTTGTCGTTCGCACCAATACCGAAACCCGTGGTTTGATCGAAGGCACCGCGGCCAGGGCGTCTTTCGAGTCAAAGAAGTCGTGGTTGAACGTCGAGGGCGCTCCCGGACAGAGCGCGTTCATCCGGCAGACCTGGCCTGATGGAAAGCCAGGTGTTCAAGCGCACTCGCCGCGGATGTTGTTGAACACCAAGACATTCGATTTCCAAACGATCATGGAAGACGCCCAGATCAACAACGTACCATTGCCCGGCAAACGGTGAACGTCATGGTTTTGGCCAGTTCAAATGCCGATGCAGAAAGTCAAACGTTCCCTTTCCGTTGATGGTGTGTGGTCCGTCGAACCATTCGATTTCGGTACGGTCCCCGATCTTTAGTCTTGCCGCGTACAAATTGCGCACTTTGGCGTACTCGTAGGCTACCCATTCGTCGGTTCCCACACCATCAAAGTGACCTCGTTCGACCATGAACGGTCGTGGGCAAATCAATGACGCCATTTCGGAATAGTTGAATGTGCTGCCGAGATTCCATTCGAAGATCTCGTATTCGCCCGTCCAAACGTAGCTGAATGGTTCGCGTGTCGAAGCGTTCTTTCCAACCCACTCGTTAAAGTCGGCCGAACAGATTGAAAGACAGTAATCGGTGACCAGAGCTGGAATGCGCATCGCCGACTTCCCGCCGTAGCTGAGTCCGTAAAACGCGATTCGGTCACCGTCAACGTTCGGAAGCGTTTTTAGCCAATCGACGATTTGTTGATGTTGCGGAACGATCACGGAAAAAAGCGTTTTGCCGACCAGGTTTGCTTTCCGCTGAAGCGTACGAAATCGGTCTTTGAAAATGTAAGGATTCTGAGGTGCGAATGTAATAAATCCTCGTTCAGCCAGTTTCCCGGCGAAATCGTGGTAGGCGCGATGGTCGCCCAAGAAGGTGTCGGTTGGCCGGCCTTCGAGCCCATGTTGGCAAACGACGACGGGGCGTTTTTCATCGGGTTTCATGTCGCGAGGAACGATCAACACGCCGGCGGCGATGACGTCCGGGTAAACGTCCATCACAACTTCATATCCGATCCACTTGGGGTGATCCCACGTCTTGCGGATTCTCGCATTGGCCGGCAGCACGACGTCATCAAAGTTGCCGATGACCTGGTTTCGAAAGATGGTTCGATACCGTTCGGAAGTGTTTGTAAACGATTCCAGTGAGTCGGTCTTTAAATCGGACATGAAATCGCGACGGACGAACGGCGACTCCCGGAGCAGCAATTGGTTGTGTCGGTCGAATTGTTCGACAAGGCGTCTTTGCATTGCGGCTTCATCAACTTCGGAGGTCGACAACACCGCTGGCGCTCTGTCGTAGCGTAACGCCATGTTGGTCAATCCGGCGACGAAGCGACCGCACGCCGCGTGGTCGCAAGGTATTTCACCGTAGATCGTTTCTTCGACGGGCCAACGACTCGATTCGACGAGCGGGGCTACCAGCTCTTTGGCGCGTTGGACTTCGCGTCTTCCTTCCTCCGGCGATATCGGCGAGACTTCCGCCGGTGCCCCACTGCCGTTTGATTCAAAGGTTTTTGATTTGATCTTGCAATGGTTGATCAAAACGGGGCGGGGCGCAACCATGGTCAACATTTCCGCGTTCCCGAATTCGTTCAACAATCCGAACACGTTGCGGTCGATGGGTTCGTGCCAGATCGATTCGCTGGCACCAAAGCTGCCGGCCACTCCTAGTCCGTCGACACGTTCGTCCAACGCAGCGGTTGCCAGGGCGATTCGCCCGCCTTCGCCGACGCCGATCACTCCGATCGGCAAATCATCGTGCAGCGAATCGATGACGGCTCGAGCCATTTGGACTTCATACCCGATCACGTGTCGCCCCAATTCAAACGCCGAACGATAGACATACTCGCGATTTGTCAGCTTTGCCCTGCCTCCGCGAACATTGATTTCTCGACTGACCAACATCGGGACAAATACGCGACAACGAAGCTCCGCCAATGTCTTCGCAAATGCAATATCTGGGTCGGTGGTTTCGGAAAGTCCACAGATCGCGGTCGGCGTCTGGTCACAGTCCGGAATCGCGATCACATTAGCGATGACGGCGGTCGGATCGTTGGGTTCCAATAAGATGCCTTCGCCGTAAACCGAAACAAGCGAGCGGCCGGGATCTGGGTCTTCCAAAACCGGCCAGTGAATCGCAAACGCGCGGTATCCAGGGTTTGTCGCATCGCCTTGCGATTCCGCGATCAAAGCTTTGCTGATCACCACATTTGCAACTCGCGAATCGGCCGCACCCAGCATTCGCGCCAACGAGATGCGGTTTGGGGCAATTGATCGCGAGTAGGCTTCGTCGGATTCGAATGCTCGCGTCCAACGGCCATGACGCGCGGGTTCCGATTCAGCAATTTTCCGTAGAAGGAAACGATCGATTCCGTCAATCATGTCCGACGCAACGTCGTTGTCGCCGGTCAACACGGACGCGCCGGGCACAAGCCGAGTGACCGGGATTTCGTCTTTGTCTTGGGCCACGGCAATTCCGGTTCCAATCAAACAGGCCCCAAGCAGGCAGACCATATGAAGCTGTTTCCATACACGTGGATGCGTCATCGTTGAATTTTGGGTAGATGGGCGAGTGGAAAATCGGTGTCCGCAGCAATGGACGTGTCGAATGTGTCGGTACAATGTTCTGTTGCGATTGATCAGGTCGATTCACATGGTCTCCAAGCCTCGCATCGTGCCGGTGCTGGAGGCAAATCGTTCGGTTTCGATGCCAAGTTGTTGGAGCATGCTGACAAACAAGTTCGCTAGCGGGTAATTGTTGCTGCGATCAAAAGCGAGATGGCGGCCATGTCGAAAACCGCCTCCGGCCAGAATCATTGGCATGTTCTTGTTATCGTGACTGTTGGCGTTGCCCAGGTTGCTGCCGTACATCACCATCGTGTGGTCAAGCAGGGATTGTCCCCCTTCACCGGTCTCTTTCAATTGGCCGAGCAAGTTTCCAAAGACCTTGGTTTGCGCTGACTCAATGATCCGCAGTTGATCAACCGATTCCTGGCGTCGACCATGATGAGTCAGACTATGGTGGCCGTCCTGAACGCCGGGTAAAGCGACTTTGGGGTTGGCATTCTGGTCAATGGTCAGTGTGACGAGGCGTGTTGAGTCCGTTTCGAAGGCCAATCGCGCCATATCGAACATCAATTGTGTGCGTTGGATCAGTTGCGTGTGATCTTCGACATCGGTGGGTGGTTTCGCGTCGACCAACGGCTTTGGCTTGCGTTCCCAGTCCTGGACTTTGACCAGTTTTTGCTCCAGGTTGCGAACGCTTTCGAAATACTGGTCCAGCTTTTCGCGATCGTTGCGTCCGACCCGCGATCGAAGCGATGCGGCTCGGTTACCGATGGTGTCCAACACGCTCCGGCCGTCACGCAACTTTGAAATTTGATTTTCGATTTCCGTCTTTGTTCCTTGAACAAATAGTTGTTTAAACACTTGAGACGGTTTTTTCTGGGCCGGAATGCGTACGCCTGACGCGGTCCATGACAGCGTGTTGTTTTCGCTGCCGACGCACAACGACAATGACGGGAACCGAGTTTGGACGCCGATTCGTTCCGCCGCATACTGGTCCAGCGAAATGGAATTCTTGAATCCGCCGGCCGACGGGTGTGGCGCCGCGGTCAGGTAACTGATTTCGGCATGGTGCCCGCCGTCAACATCGGCATGTGAGACACCTGAAAAAACCGTATAGTCGTTGCGGTGCCGGTCGATCAATTTCAGGTAGGGACTGGGCAGATAATCGGCGCCTTCACCATCAGGCCAGAAGAATTCCGGCATCATTCCCATGTTCGTGCAGATACAAAACATGCGGCGAGGAATGGGGCTGTCTTTCGCGAATCCGGCCCTGGCTGTCGCCGACTGCATCGCTTCCAGCATGGGCAATCCGATGGCGACACCGGAGGCGCGAAGTACCGTTCGTCGATGCATTACATTCATGGCGGGATTCACTTGGATTGAAACACTTTGCTTTGGACAATGGCGTGGATGATTGAACGCAGCGAATAATTCTCGGATTTGGCTTCTTCCAATATCTGGTCCACCGCCGAAGCATCGGCGAATTGGATTCCGGCCCCCGTCGAATACACCAAAAGTTTTTCCACCAAACTCTTTGCCAGCGCCCGCCGATCGCCGAGCAGGATCACACGAAATTCGTTCAGGTCGTCAAACCACTGGCCTCCAGGAGCAACCCCCGAGGTATCGACTGGCACTCCCAGCTTGTATTGAACCGGCCGCTCATCTTCGTAGGTTTGCTCCACCGTGCCCCCCATCTCCAGCGATCGATAGCGCTGACGATAACCTCCGATCACGTCGAAACACTCCAGCGCAAATCCGGGCGGATCGATCATTCGATGGCATCGAGCACAAGATTCTACATCGCGGTGCTTGTCCAATTGTTCCCGAATCGTTGTCGTTCCTCTCAAATCCGGTTCAACGGCTTTGACATTTGGCGGGGGTGGCGGCGTGGGCTGGCCCAGCAGTCGATCCAGGATCCACGCGCCGCGAGTCACAGGTGATGTCGACGTTCCGTTTGCAGTGACCTTCAGGATCGCCGCCTGTCCGAGAAACCCTCCGCGCGGACTGTCCGGCGGTAAGTCGACTCTTCGAATCCGGACACCGTTGACGTCTGGAATCGAATACAGCTTTGCGAGCCGCTCGTTGACAAAGACGTATTCCGAATCGATCAGATGGCCGATGTCTCGATGATTGCGAAGCATATCGCGAAAGTACGCGACGGGCTCGCGCGACATTGAATCCAGCAACAAACGATCGAATTCTGGATAAAGATGCTCGTCCGGTTGGGTAGCTGTGATCCGTCGCAAATCCAGCCACTGGCCGCAAAAGCTATCGATGAATTGGTCACAGCGGTCGTCATCGATCAAAC
>JAGQPO010000684.1 GCA_020426665.1 Planctomycetales bacterium | reverse complement strand
TTTGTCACCGATCCGAAATTGGCGACCAACCCCTTCGGAGGTGTCGATCAAGTCCGGATGAATCCACCCAGAGGCAGCGCCGCGCTTGACCGACAAGCGGGACCCGTCGATCCCGAGATTAGTTTTGTGTCCGTGCAAAGTTCCGACGGTGCGCCGATCGCATTGTTGGCGAATTATTCGCTGCACTACGTCGGCGGCGTCCCCAAAAATGAAGTCTCTGCGGATTACTTTGGCTGCTTTGCAAGTGCGATTACAAAACGACTCGGAGCCACCGCAGGAACCACGCCGTTTGTGGGCATGCTTTCTAACGGCACCAGTGGTGACGTCAATAACATTGATTTCCGCGATGCCAGCCCGAAACGCTATGCCAGTTATGAAAAAATGCAGGAGGTTGCGGAAAAGGTAGCGGACCGAGTCTACGAGGCACACGCCGGCGTGGAGTTTCATGATTGGGTGAAGCTGTCGGCCGCATCGGCATCGTTAACGTTGAACGTCCGAAAGCCATCGCAAGAAATGATTCAATATTTCGCCGATTTGAAAAATGCCCCAGAAGAGTCACCGCGACATCGTCGAGAGGCGATTTATGCGGAACGCATCGAAAACATCATGAAGGCTCCTGATACCGTTGACGTGCAACTGCAAACGATCGGAATCGGCGACCTTGGGATCGCAGCGATTCCGTTTGAAACTTTTACCGAGACTGGATTGGAATTAAAGGCCAAAACGCCGCGTAAGAAAATGTTCACGATTGAATTGGCCAACGGTTCGTTCGGCTATTTGCCGACTCCCCGACAACATCGCTTTTGCGGCTACGAAACTTGGTTGGGGACCAATTATGTCCAAGAAGACGCGTCGGAAAAAATTGTCGAAAAACTGTTAGAGCTTTTCGAATCGATGAAGTGATCCGGTGTGCCGTCTCGTTTGCCGGAGTGGAGTTATAATACGTTTTCGTTTCCCCGATTATTGCCTCTTTGATCCTGTTCATCATGTCGAATCATCTTCCCCGTCGTTCTGCACTCAAGACCATCGGTGCCGGCGGCGCCCTTTTGGGAATGTCCAATTCCGGCCAGGCGGAGGATGCCAAAGCGAAGTCGATTGCATCAGAGAGCGTTGCGCCGGTCGTCAATTGGTCCGACACAAATGATCGCGTCTGGTTGGCCGGGAATTGTTGGGCCAATCCGATGGAAGACTGGGTGATTCGCGATGGTGCCGCAGAATGCATCACGGCCGGTGGTGATCGTAATATTCACTTGATCACGCACCAGTTGACGGACGCATCAAAACCCTTTCAAACCAGTGTGATCGTTTCCCAAGTCGAAGTCGAAGGGAAAGATAACGGCGTCGGGTTTAATGTGGGTGTTAAGAGTGACATCAACGAACACCGCAGCAACGTGTTCGCGAAATCGGGGATCAAGGCCGGATTGCAAGACGGGGCCTTGGTGATCCGAAACAAGTCAAAGTCAGTTGCGGCCGTCGCCAACCCTGACAATGTGTTACTGACACTGCGTGGGGTTCCTGTCGGTGGTCAGGTTGAATTGACTTTGACGGCGCATTCGGCACAAGGTGAATTGCTGGGCGAACTTTCCTTGTCTGTTGCGTCCGAAGGCGTGTTGGGCAACATCGCGGTCGTCAATAACTTTGACACCCAGGTAAAAAACGGTAAAGGAGCACGATATCGATTTCGTGATTGGTCGGTCAGTGGCGACGCGTTTACCGTTGATCAGTCGCATACGTTTGGCCCGATTCTGTGGACAATGTATTCGCTTAGCGACTCTCGTTCCGACGAAGGGTTCGTGTTGAAACTGTCGGCGCTGACAGGACCATTGGGACAGCGCGACAATCACGACATCGAACTCCAGATTCGGCAAGGCGATGACTGGAAATCAATCGCGACCGCAACATTGGATCCCGACGCGTGGACCGCGACGTTTCGCATTCCCAATTGGGATGAAAAAACCGAACGACGTTATCGCGTCGTCTATCGCGAAAATCATCCCAGTGGCCGTGAAACCGTTTCGGATTGGACCGGCACCATCAAGGCCAATCCGTCAGGAAGACCGTTGAAATTGGGGGCGCTCACGTGCCAGAATGATTACGCGTTTCCCTATGAGCCGGTTGCGAACAATTTGACAAAGCTCGATCCCGACATGCTGTATTTTTCGGGAGATCAATTGTACGAAAACCATGGCGGATACGGCATCATTCGCCGACCCGCCGATCGTGCGATCCTGAATTACTTGCGAAAGTATTACCAATTCGGTTGGTCGTTTCG
Organism: Planctomycetales bacterium; assembly: GCA_020426665.1. Classification (GTDB taxonomy): domain Bacteria; phylum Planctomycetota; class Planctomycetia; order Pirellulales; family Pirellulaceae; genus Stieleria. The sequence continues at coordinate 1,131 of JAGQPO010000684.1, read as the reverse complement.
CCATGCGATGAAGGATCGGCCGACACTGTGTTTGCCGGACGACCACGACGTCTTTCAAGGCAATATATGGGGCGAAGGCGGCGCGCCGATGGATGTCGAAACTGGCGGGGCATCATCCAACGGTGGATACATCGAACCGGCACGAATGGTCAACGTCGTTCACAAGACCAACTGTGCCCACCATCCCGATTTCTATGATCCGACTCCCGTTAAACAAGACATCAGTGTTTATTACGGCGACGTGGTCTATGGAGATGTCAGTTTTGCCGTCATCGCGGACCGGCAATGGAAAAGTGGTCCCAACCACGTTGACACCGGATCCGGGCGGGCCGATCACTTGCGCGACCCAGACATCGATCCGCTAAAACTGGATAAACCCGGTCTCGAATTACTTGGCGACCGCCAGAAAGCGTTCCTAAAACAGTGGGCGTCCGATTGGCGCGGGCACGCGATCAAGGTGCTGCTAAGTCAAACGGTTTTCGCCGGCGTCGCCACACATCACGGCGGCTATAACGGGTACCTGGTCGCCGATCTGGATTGTGGAGGATGGCCCCAAACCGAACGCAACGCGGCGATTCTCGCTGCGGTGGCCGGCAAACCGCTTCACATCAACGGCGATCAACACCTGACATCGTTGGTTCAATATGGCGTCGAAAAACAACGCGATGGGTTTTGGTCATTCTGTACTCCCGCGATCGCGGCCGGCTATCCCAGGTGGTGGCGCGCCGACGATGTCGGGATGCAACATTCCAACCGTCCCAAGCACGGCCTGTCCGATACCGGCGAATACTTGGATGGACTCGGCAATAAAGTCTATGTTTATGCCGTCGGTAATCCCGAAGTTGCTTCAAAGAAAAATCGCTACGAAAAGGCGCATCAAAAAGCAAGCGGATTCGGGTTCGTCGAAATCGATCCGAAAGACAAAACATACACGGTTCATTCGTTTCGATTCTTGATCGATCCGACCGACGGGAATCCCGGCAACGAGTTTCCGGGTTGGCCTGTAATCATTCACCAGGATGAAAACGGCGGCGAAAATCGAATCGGCTAGGGCAATTCCAAAATTCGCGTAGTCTATCGCCGAACGCTCCGCGATCGGCCAAACCGGCCTCGGAGTGTCCGGCGACATTC
>JAGQPO010000683.1 GCA_020426665.1 Planctomycetales bacterium | reverse complement strand
TTTCGCAGCTGTTGTTTTGCTCGTTGCATCAAGTTGCGTGCGCCGTGATCGGTAATGCCCAAGGCTTCACCAATCTCCAGTCGACTGGCACTGGAATCAAACCTCATCCTCAGTGCAATCTGCGCCCGTTCGGTTAGTTTTTTGAAACACTGCTGAAGGGCCTCAACCGCCGCGTCTCCGGTCAGATCTTTACCGGCCCATCGGTCCCATGTTTCGTCAAGTAATTCCGGTTCTCCAATCGTTTGAACACGTCCAAATTTTCGGTGTCGTGAGACCAGCAGGTTGTAAGCGGTGCGCCGCAAGTAACCGGCCGTCGCGCTATCGTTGTGCTGAACGAAATCATCTCGCCGCAGTACTCTCAAAAAGGTTTCCTGCGTCAGATCATCCGCCGTTGCGTCGTCGCACCCGAGCATCCTGAGGTATCGCCAGACACCCCGCTGATGACGATTAATCAATGTCTCAGCATCCAGTGAAATCGACCCTTCGGCATCGCCGTCAAACGCAGCTTCCTGGTGTTCGTCGCCTTGAAGCAACAAATCGTCGGAAACATCGTTTGACTGGGGTGTCGAAACGGGGGTCGGCCCAGTCGAGCTTGGCGTATGACCGCCTACGCTGACTTCATCCACTAAGCATCAAGCCACCAAATCACTGATCACTTTCCCACCATTGGCAATTTTCATCGGGCGACGGTTCTTACTCATAAACGTCGTGTCGAGCCCAATACCAAGTCCCTTACATACGGTCGCCATCAGATCCTCGCTGCTAAACGGTTCCGATTCCACGGCCATTCCATCACTGCTGGTTTCCCCGATCGCCAAACCACCTTTGATTCCCGCTCCGCCGACAACGCACGACCAGGATCGTGCCCAGTGGTCTCGGCCGGCGTTCTGGTTGATTCGGGGCGTCCGTCCGAATTCGCCCATCCACATGATCGCGGTGTCTTGCAACATTCCCCGCTGTTCCAAATCTTCGACCAAAGCACTCATCGCTTTGTCCAACTGGGGCAACTTCGTATCGGCCAAGGTCTGGTGAACATTGGTGTGCAAATCCCAACCGCCCAAATCGACTTCGACAAACGGCACACCGGCTTGGACAAGCCTCCTGGCCAGCAAACAGCCTTGCCCGAACCCGTTGGTCCCATAACGCTCCTTCGTCTTATCGTCTTCTTTCTCGACCCGGAACGCTTCCATTTGGGTGCTGGTCATCAAATCGAACGTTTTCTTCAACACCTTCCCATGCTCGCCGGCCGGCAGGTCGCGCGTCCGACTGGCAAAACCACTTTCAATTTCATTAAGGGCCGCCATCCGCTGGAGCAACCTCTTGTCGTCCAGCTTCATGTCCAGATTGCGAATGCGTCCGGTACTGGTGACTGCGAAGGGCGACCAGGCCATACCCAAGAATCCGGGACCTGCACTGGCGCCGCCGATCGTCACAAACGGAGGAATCTCCAACTCCGGCCGCTGATCCATCAACTCATGCGCGACGACCGCGCCGTAGCTGGGGTGTTCAATGTTGGGGTTCGGCACAAACCCGGTGTGCATGTAGTATCGACCGCGATTATGGTCGGCCTCGCGTGTCGACATGCTACGGACGATCGACAAGTTGTGCATCTGCTTTGCGACCATCGGTAAATGTTCGCTGATCTGCATGTCGCCCGATGTCGAAATGGGCCGAAACGGTCCGCCCGTCGGCGCACCCGGTTTCAAATCCCAAAGGTCAATCGTCGGCGGTCCGCCACCCATCCAAAGCATGATCGCTGACTTGCGGTTGCGACGCATCTCTTCGGCGTTCACCTGAATCGCACCACCCATCGTCAAAGCGGCCGACACCGCGGCCGACGAACCGGCCAGATGGTTCATGAAGTGACGGCGGCTCATTCCACCGGGAGTTTTCCACGTAGAAATCATCAGTTTTGCCTATCTTAGGATTACTGTCTTTGAAGGTGTGTTATCAGTTTGGTAACGCGTTGATATCTCATTTGAACCCATCATCAATGCTGCATGATGAATTCGTTGCTGTTCAAAATTGCCCACCACATATCCTGCAACATTTCAACTTCCTTGCCGCCGCGTGCGAAATTCAACTTACCGGCAAGAGTCACCTCTCGCTTGGTCGGCCTTCGCGCCAGCCCGGCCATGTACAGTTGATTCAATCGATCCTGCGTAGACTTTCCGGATTGTGACAATCGCTCCAAGAAACTTCCTGGTTTGATGCTGGTCGCGTTCTGAGTCAACTCGCCGTTAAACAACATCAGGGACTGCGGGATCGAACCGTCGAATGTGGTTGCCTCGTCACCTTCATCGGTCCCAAAGGTCACGACGAACTGGCGTAACCATTCACGTCGCTTTTGTTCTTGCTGTTCGTAGGTGCCCTCGGCGTTACCACCGGATGCCGACACCAATGACTGGTACAACTGCTCGGCACTCATCTGCCGCAAGTAAAAACGCGAGAACTTGGGTGCTTCGCCGACCGACGGATCATCGACCTGGTTGTTGCTGCCCAGCACCGACTCCAACGAATAAGGGCGGCTGAGCGTGACCCACGTGATCAGCTGTTTTAAGTTGTAACTTGATTTGCGAAACGCCTCGGCCAGACCATCCAGCAATTCGGGGTGCGTCGGGTTGTTATGGGGCCCCATGTCATCAATCGGCTTGGTAAACCCATATCCCAAAAACATCGACCAGTAACGATTGACCCCCATGCGATCCATCTCTTTACTGTCCATCATCAAATTGCCGAGCTCGATGCGGCGATTGACGTCAGTGACGTAACCACTGCGCGAGATCTCCGTACCGTCGGTAAACACCGGATAGGCGACCCGAGTCAGCCCGTTGCGCATTTCATAAAACACCAAAGCATCACTCGGATCGTTTGCTTCACCGGCATAGTCCTCGCTGACCAACTCGGCATATTCAACATCACGTGTCCCCTGGACAAAGCGACGGAGCGCCCGAGTTTGACGAAAGAACGAGTTGAACTCCCAAAACTTCTGTTGCTTCCAATCATTAAACGGATGGTTGTGACACTGGGTGCACTGGACTTGTTGGCCGAGGAAAATTCGAGAAACGCTGCTGGCAGCCAACACCGCCTTTTCCTCATTAACCTTGCCGACCAAAAAATTCACCGCACCGTTGAACCCTGGCGCTCCAGGCTTGGTGGCCCCCTCGGCCGTCACCAACTCGTAGACCATCCGATCGTACGGTTTGTTTTGCGCGAATGAATCACGCAAGTACTTCATCATGCCGTCGCGATTGGTCAGATCTCGGCGGTCCATTCCGCCGCCACGACCGATCAACAAGTTCGTCCACACGGTGGCCCAATGATTCGCATACTCCTCGGTGTAGCGATCATCGTGCAGCAATCGATCGACCAACTTGGCGCGCCGATCACCACTCCGGTCAGATGCAAATTCCTGCTGCTCTTCCACACTCGGAATCCGTCCAATCACATCCAAGAAAACTCGCCGACACCATACGGCGTCCGGCGCTTCTTTCGCTGGAGTGATCTCATAATCCGCCCAGCCCTGCTGGATCGCATCATCGATCATCGCGATCTCGGGTGGCTGGACAGCTTCAGACCAAGCCGTCGGAATCAGGGTGACGAACGCCAAGACAAATCCACTGGCAAGTGGCGCACGCCGTCTGGTGAAGTTCGCGATGGAAAACATGAATAAGCCTACAGAAGCAACGGCCGCAAAAATGAGAACAGAGGGATTGGTCGAAAAGAACCCCTTGCACCACTATGTTTGAAACGAAATGTCCCACAGATGGTACCTGAGAGAATAGACGGATTGTGCATTCAAATGGCTTTTCTGGTCACACTGGACATTTTCCCACCCGTTGAACAGCAAAATCGGCCCCTTTGTTTCGGCAAACCGCAGTTTTCTGCATGGTTTACGGACTTTCAAACCCCTCCCACCGATCGCTAATCGCGACAATCTCAACACACCCATTTGGGGATAACCGACACAACTCCCCGATCAAATGACCAAAGGTGTCAACGATCGTGCGATCGTTTGTGGGCCACTTTGCCATTTCGCCATTTCAGGGACTAAGAAATGCACCAGCCCAATCGATTTTTCCGGCACGACGGTTTGTCGCTATCTGCATCTGCAACATCCTCCGAAACCAGACGCGATGTCGTCTCCACCACTTTCCCGGAACAAACTCCGTCGAATCGCACTCGGTCAAACCCGGAAAACCGTCCACAGGCCAATCAGCCTCGGGAAATTGTTCAACATCGGCAAATTGCCCAGCAAAAGAAAAATCGATTTCGGTCCGAAACACCCGACGCCAGGGGCATCGATCTGCAACGTAGCGGCCTGAACGCAGGTTGGTTGATTAGGAGAAAGCCAAGCGAACAAACTTCTTATTGGCCGCCCTGCCAGACTCGGCCCGACGAGTCACACATCGTCAACATGTCCTGTATCGACCAGGAACAGCTCCAGTGCCTGCAACTGGCAACGGGGCAATGGCGACCGCCCTCTCAAGCCACTTGGTTCCCAGCACCAGGTGCGGCAATTCTTTATGCGACCGACCTGACCCGAGAAATCGGACAAACTTTTGAAGTCATCTTCCTGCGACGCGGCCCAAGTTCACCGATGGCAGAGGAACTCGCCATTTTGAGAAAGTAAGTTTTCTCGCCCCAAGCAAGAGGTGGAACCGACCGAACCGAAACATTTTCCCCAAAAAAACGATCGAAATCACTCCACAAGCCCCGATCTAAACCCAGGCAACACCAATACTTCACTATTTCTTCATGAAGTAGCGTGTGCAATACTTCTGCTGTCGCACCCCGGGCACTGAACTTGCTACGAAGGCAATCGGTGACGGTGGGCGACAACCAGAAGTTGACCGACAGCCAGGGTAACGTGATGGGCATCGACCTTTGGATCGCGATGGGATTTATCGCCGCGATCTCCGGGACCGCTTTCTTAGCGGGACGGCGATTGTCGCTGTCGGTCTATCAAGACAGGCCTCTTTTGTTTGCCGAATGCCTGGTCTTCTCCCTGGTCTTTGCCTTTGGCCTGTCAAATCGATTGTCGTGGGCTGGCGCATTCCCCACCCCTGCGGCTCTCTGTTGGTCCAATTGGGTGCCGATCTTCCTTGGCTTTACGGCCGGTTTGGCATTGGAAGTCTCTGCATTACGGTTGCACTGGCGGCGCGGTGTTTCGTTCAGCTTGTCGGTGATCGCAGTTAGTTTTCTTGCGATGCCGGTTATCAGACCGATGCTGTTTCCGATCAAAATCGACGAGACGGCAATCTGGAAAAACGGAGTCTGTCTGCAAAGTCATGAAGCCAGTTGTGGTCCCGCGGCGGCAGCCACGCTGCTACATCAAAACGCACTGCTTACAACATCGCCGATCAACTTCCCGACAGGACAGTGGGCCTCGCCACCACTGCCCTCTGCCGAACGCATGATGTCGATCGCCTGTTTGACCAGTTCCCAAGGAACGTCATCGTTGGGATTGGTACGCGGACTGCGAATCGCAGTGGCGGGCAATCAGCAAACGGTCCGAGTCGCCGATCCGGATCCCATCAAATGGTTGATCAAAAATCAATTGCCTAACATCGCCGTTGTCCGATTCACGGACGATCATGACAACGGGCCAGTCCGCCGGCTGCTTGGCGCCAACGGCGAAGGCCACGCGGTTGTGGTTCACAGCCGCACCGAAGACGGCAAGTGGCGTGTCGCCGATCCGGCCGTCGGATGGCGTCTGTGGGACGATGATCGCTTTCGCCAGGTCTTCACCGGCGAGGCGATCTATCTGGCACCCGCCGGAGCCGATGACGTCCCGATTCGATCGTTCAAGAAAACTAAATTCGAATGGGATGACGACGTGTTGGTGCAGCATCCGGGTTAGTAATCGGCGAACGTCTAGTTTTTGGGTAGCGGAAAAGCGTCAAGAGTTTCGGC
>JAGQPO010000682.1 GCA_020426665.1 Planctomycetales bacterium | reverse complement strand
AAATAGATTAACGTATCGGCCGAAGCAATTAGATCATATTCGTTGGGGTGCCGGGCCATGAAAGAGGCCAACTCGGCCTCGGCAAGTTCGTCGTATAGCCTTCGCAATTTGGCTTTTTGCAGCATCTTGGGCGACAAGTCGACTCCGACCAATGTTTCGGCGAAAGGTTTCAGCGACTCGCCACACAAACCCGTCCCACAACCCGCATCCAGGACGACAAGGGTGCCGTCAGCCGGCGGCAAGGCATTTTGGATCGCTTCTTCGATCAACTCCGGTGCACGATAATCCAAACGCTGAAGCACCTCATCAAAGCTGGACGCAAACGCATCGAACGATTTCTTGACGAATTCATCGGAACACCGCTCGGGAACCTGGCCACCCGCACATGAAGCCACCATATGCTTGGCAACGGCGTTGTCGGGATCAATCTCCAGCCACTTTCGATAGACGATCAACGCTTCGTCGATCCGGCCGAACATATACAGGGCGCGTCCCAGACTGAGGTGTGCCGTTGTATTCCCTGGTTCGATTTCGACGGCGGTGCGGTAAGCCGTCAGCGCCTCGTCCATCCGATCGCCTGACTTGAAGGCGTTGCCAAGGTTTTGGTAGGCCTCTGCGAATCGAGGCTGCAATTTGACCGCACTTTGGAACGCTGCTATCGCCTCGTCGGTACGCTTCAATACCCGCAGCGCCGCCCCCAAATTATTCCAGGCACCCGCATTCTTGGGATCGGCTTGCAAGACCTTGCGATACTCCGTTTCCGCTTCGGCAAAACGTTCCGATTCTTTCAACACGTTCCCCAAGTTGACTCGAGCGCCGAAGTAGCTGGGATTAGTGCGAAGCGCCAATCGAATCAGACGTGCTGCCTCTGTCGAGTCACCTTGTTGATGTCGCAACACGCCCAGAAAGTGTAACGCGTCGACGTGATCAGGCTCTCGCTCCAACGCCCGCTTGTACAACTCTTCCGCTTCGACAACGTGACCGCTTTGGTGTAACGTCACGGCCAGTGACACCACTTCGGAAACCGGCGGAATCTTTGCAGGAGAAACCATTGAACCACTCACACCTGTTCGAGAAACATTCATCACTAGCCCACCGTGGCGATCCGCCAGAAGCCTGCCGAAACCAAATAGGGACGGACACGCGGTGTCCAAACGTTTTCGACGAAGGCGCGTTGGCCGGCATTCAATTCGCCGCCCGGCAAATTCTCCAGCGGACTCAGCGTCGGATCATAGTGAGTTTCCAGATGGACCAGTTTACCGGAAACACCGGCCAATTGGTTGGCGACTGGGTCAAACAAATAGTGCGGCGGCAGTGGAATCGTGGGCGGGCGCCGATCGGTCTCCTCCGGCGATTCGGGGTTCGGTTCTTCCGATAATACGTCGGGCTGCTGGCTTTCCCGAAAAGCTTCGACGGCAACGATCGCGGCTCTTATCTCGTTAATATTGTTCTGCAATCGAACGTCTCTGGGGGCGATCAAACTCGTGTCGCTGATTCGCGCCGGTGCCTGTGCGCCGCAAAACACGTCGTACAAGGCGATCGCACGGGTGGCCTGGGGATGAAGCTGGTACTCGCGGACCAGGTACAGGAATAACGCGTCGGTGTTGACTGACAGCACACAGTGCGACAGCAGGTCGATCAGTTCTCGACCGCCGCGAGCAAAGACTTGTACGGTTTTGATCGCCACGCGGACTAGGTCTCCGGAAAGCTGTCGATTGGGGAGCTATCGTTATGATCTGCCGATAAACGAATTGCGGAACCGGCCGAAACATTGGCATCATCGGCGGAACAGTTCTTGACCGAAGGGACTTTTGGGTCAGGTCCCGTCAATTGGTACAGTTCCAATCCGCTCGGGTCAATGAGACCTGCTCGAACAAACCCTTGCTGGCGCCCGGACCGGTCCGTTGTGCCCCGTTTAGGATCTGTCTTTTTCTCCGGGTAGTAGTCGCTGACTGCAATGACCAACGCCTGATCGGCCGAACCTTCGCCCAACTTGTAAAGCACTTCACTGAGTCCTTTGCACAGGTAGCCGTTGCATACTTTGGATCTCATTTCGCGAGGAAGCGAGCACCCTTTTTCGCAATGATAAACACAGGAGTCTTCATAGGTTCGCGAGCCGATTCGTGAAAGATAGTCCTGTAACACATCTCGCGGCCGTTTTCCGGGATTTGATTCCATGTACTTTACAATCGTATCGACATGAATGAACGCATGCCCGCTGCCTTGTGGACAACAATGGCCACGACACAGGGCACATCCGTTCCCCAGAATCGCCAAGTGCTCGTCCGATGCGTTATCCGATTCCTCGTAACCCACGCCGTCGTCGGCCAGTTCGACGTTACCGAAACGTACCGCGGCCGCTTCACCAATGATTCGCATTAATCGATCAACGAAGACGGTCTTGCGTCTTGTGGGCAAGACCGTCAATTTTCGATCATTCGATGGCAGGACCCCCAAGACATGCGGACCGCGAAATTGTATCGGATGCAACGGATCCGTTTGCGTCGGATCGGATGCTGCACCGCAAAGCGTTTCATCCAACTTGATGACACGCTCCCATAATTCAGCCTGACGCTCGCTTTCGGCCTGTGCCTCGGCTCGAACATGGGCATGTTTACAGGCGGCGTTACCACACACCGTCCCTATGGCACGTTCATGAACCGAAAGTACGACTCCGCAAATCGTGCACTTTGGTGCGGTGGGGGATACAGGGCCGGTAAACAACACAAGAAAGCTCCAGGAAGCAATAATTGCCGATGGTCACCATGGTACGGTTTTGTCGACACAGCGGCTAGCGAGAAGCAAATGCCCTTGCTGGGCGGCCTACTTGGCGAACGACCGCTTGACTTGCTAGCCTAGGTCAACATTCGACCGCCAATCCAGGGGCAGGCCAGTTCCCGGGCTGTAACGTACAGCCGTATCAACTTAGGATTGCCACGATTGGCATATCAACATTGGGATGGAATGGATGACAGATGAATCGACATCGGCGGAATACAAAAAAAAGCTTAGCGAAGCAATTGCATTCCATCGCGCCGGCGAACTGACCGATGCGGAACGTTGCTATATGGACGTTCTGAAGATGGAACCCGAGCAATCCGACGCGCTGCAGCTGCTGGGCGTTGTCTCGGCTCAGATGGGAAACACGGCGCTTGCGATTCAACGAGTCCGACAGTCGATTGCGATCAATCCCGACCAACCGGGTGCGTTGAATAACCTTGGCAATATGTTGGCTGAAGAAAAGCAGTACGACGAAGCGATCGAGGCATACCAGCGAGCGATTCACTTGAGGCCCGACGATGGTCCAGCACATCAAAATTTGGGGCACGTGTTCAGTCTTGCGGACCGTCCACTGGATGCAATCAAGGCTTATCGCCGGGCGACGGAACTGCAAAGTGAAAACGCGTCTGCCTGGGATTCGTTGGGCGAATCGTTACAGAAAGTCGGCCGGTCGGAAGAGGCCGTGACTTCGTTTCGCAAAGCATTGGAACTGGCCCCCGAATACACGTCGATCATGGATCGCCTGGGAAAATCGCTGCGAATCTTGGGACGGCTTGAAGAAGCCCGCGAGGTCTATCAGCAGTGGCTTACGATGATGCCGGACCATCCCATCGCGTCACACTATTTGATTGTTTGCGATCAAAGCGTCGACGTACCGGATCGCGCATCGAAGGACTATGTGAAGAAAACCTTTGATGACTTCGCCGACGATTTTGACTCGCGGTTGGCGGATTTGGCATACCGGGCCCCGGAACTGTTGGGACAAAAGATTTCCCAATTGGTTACAGATGACCAGCGTGGCACGTGGAACGTTGTGGACCTGGGGTGCGGAACCGGCCTGTGCGGTCGCTTTTTGCGCGATGTCGCAAAAAAACTTGTCGGAGTCGACCTTTCTCCGAAAATGCTTGCCAAGGCCGATGAACGCCATCTGTACGATGAATTGGTCGAAGCCGAACTGACCGAATACCTTGATGGATGCCGCGGAGATCAAGATTTGTTGCTCTCGGCCGACACATTGATCTATATCGGCGATCTTCAATCAACGTTCACCGCCGCAAGCCGGGCGCTCAGACCAGGAGGGTATCTGGTATTCAGTCTTGAAAAGCTGGTCGACATGCCGGAACGCAGCGACGGCCATGACGGTTTTCGACTCGGCGCCTCAGGCCGATACATGCATCGCGAATCATGTGTACGCGAATGGCTGGCCGCAAGCGGATTCGAAGTGCTCGATTTTGTCGAAGCCGAAGTTCGCAGAGAGGGGCTTCAATGCGTCATCGGTTTTTTAGTCACCGCCGTCATCCATTGAACCCAACGTCGGCCATTCAAATTAGCGCCGGCTCAATTCAGCGCCGGTTTAAAATCACTACGAACGAAAGGACCTGGGCCGTGATTCAAGGAACAACCATCACGCCAATGGCTCGTCAGGACGCCAAGCGATTTCGCGATGTTTGCTGTGCGGCCGGTTACACCGAAAAACGCCTTCGTGACGCGACAGGCCTGTTAGTACCGCCCCCGACCGAACGTGTCCCCCCGGCGGTGTTGGAGGCATTGCTCGATGGTGCTTCGCCGTTCCACTTCTTGGCCAGGCTGTTTTTTTTCGGATTGCCGGTCGATGCGCACGAAGCCTCCGCTGCGTTGCCGACTGAGTTTATTCGCGCATGCCTGGATTGTGGGTTAGTCGCTAAAGACGTTGACGTCCTAAGGCCAGTCGCATTGGTCGTCCCGGTCGGCGATGCGTTTCTTGCATCAGATTTGCAAGTGACTGCGTGGCAAGACGAGGAACATTACGTACCGCCGGTTTGTGACGCAGCCCTACATCTGGCGTCCGTTGCGATTCGGACGCCAGTCAAACGAATGCTGGACCTGTGCGGCGGATTTGCGTTGCACGGGATTATCTCCAGCCCGTTTTGCGAGGAAGTGGTGACCACAGACTTAAACCCGAGAGCCGAAGCGTTCGCCTTGTTCAACGCCGCACTGAACGAATGTGACAATTTCAAAGCAGTTACGGGCGACATGTTTGATGCCGTTGAAGGACAGCGCTTTGATCGTATTCTTTCGAATCCGCCGTTTATCATCACGCCTGAATCGGCCACGACCTTCCGTTTCACACCTCATGAATTGGACGGGTTTATCCATCGGATGCTGTCCGAAGCCCCCCAATACCTGAACGACGGCGGCGTGATGCAAACGATTTGCGAATGGGTCGAGATCGACGGCCAAGAGTGGCAAGAACGGCTGCGCGGCTGGTTTGACGGCAATGGCTGTGATGTTTGGATTCTGCCGGCCAATCGACAGTTGCCATCTACCTACGCCAACGTGGTACTTCGCCAAACCATCGCGGACGAGTCGCAATTGGCATCTCACCAGCAGGAGTGGACGGACTATTTCCATTCCCAGTCCGTCGTCGCAATCCACGGCGGCTTTATTTTCTTTCGTCGGCGACAAGGGAAAAACTGGTTTGATGTGACCCAGTTGACCAAACCAATTCGCGATAGCATTGGCGACGCGATTGTGCAAGGGTTTCGAGGTCGCGATAGGGTGTTCGATGAATCCGGTGATGATTCGTTGCTCGCCGAACGATTACGTGTCGCGGAAGGGTTGCGACAAGTCGAATATTCGCACTGGAAAGAGTTCCGCTGGCAACGTGACTCGATCACATTGCACGTCGACAACGGGGTGCCGGTGACGATTGGAATCGATGAGTATGTTCGCTGCCTGTTAGAAAAATTCGATGGGCGGCGAGCGGTCGCCGCATGTCTAGATTTATTTGCCGAAGAAGTCGGCCTTCCTAGCGAAAGTGGACGCAAGCAAGGACTTCAAATCATTCACTCGATGATCCGAAACGGAGTCCTGGTCGTCCCCACCTAGCCGGCCTCCACCGACGCCAGACGGCCAAACCCCCACTCGGGGACACGGCATGTGAGAACTCGGGGACATGGCATGTGTTGGTATGGCCGGCAGGTTGCTGTCAAAACCGACCAAGTGCCGTGTCCCTGGAAATTTGCTGGCATTGCGTATTCGGGGACATGGCATGTGCCGGACGAACCGGTGGGTTGTTGTCAAAACCTGCAAGGTGCCGTGTCCCCGGAAATTTGCTGGCATTGCGTATTCGGGGACATGGCATGTGTCGGACGGACCGGTGGGTTGCTGTCAAAACCTGCAAGGTGCCGTGTCCCCGGAAGTTTGCACAAGGTGCCGTGTCCCCGGAAGTTTGCAAAGCGTTGCGTACTCGGGGACATGGCATGTGTTGGTATGGCCGGCGGGTTGCTGTCAAAACCTGCAAGGTGCCGTGTCCCCGGGGGAGCTCGTGTCGCCGGGGAGCTCGTGTCCCCGGGGGAGCTCGCGGCGAGCCGGCCGACGGCGTGGTCGAGGATGATCGGTATCGCAAAGTGGACGCGACGATCGATTACTTACGAAAGAATGTCTCAGGGATGGACTATCCGCCGTATCGAACCGCTGGTTTACTGATAATGGGCTGCCTGATTGAGTCGCAGGCCAAGGAGATCAATCACCGCGTCAAAGGCACTGGGGAAGTTATGGAATGATGGTGATCCAGGGGGCGGGGCGGCGCAGACCACGTCATCATCCAATTCGAAAGCGTTCGATCAACTCACGGATCGTCATTTCGTTGGCGTAGTACTCCTTTTCAATCGCGTACTGGCCGTGCCAGCGCACAAATTCCAGGAGCTCCGTCTGCGACAACTCGTTCATCAACGTCGGGTTGATGGGGTGCTGGTATCCGTGTTCCTGGATCTTCTCGCAGGCCTGGAGCAGTTCTTCGGAGTCCAGCAGATTCACGGCTCCTGCATCAACCAGCGCTTGGACGCCGTAGGGTGTGGGCGTCGGATTGTTCGTTAAGAATCGATCGACCACACTCCAGACGCTGACGATATGAATCGTCTCACGCAAGTTATCCGTTGGTTGGGGACGTGGTTGGTCCGGTACCTGGTCGGTGGCGTTGGACGCACCGACGAGTTTTTTGATCCAGTTAAACATGCGGAGATGATACCAGGGACACAAAAAAACCGCGATGTAGATTCTTTCGAACCCACATCGCGATTAGATGGTTTAAATGCTTGGACCTGCGTCCGTCGCAGGTGTCATCGCTGAGTGGTTTTACCAGCCGCCGCGGCCGCCGCCGCCACCACCGCCGCATCCACCACCACCGCCGCCGCCGCCGCGGTTTCCACCACCGCCGCCGCCACGATATCCTCCGCCACCACCACCGCCGCCGCC